>NZ_JAYGHN010000103.1:0-2310 GCF_034931845.1 Calothrix sp. UHCC 0171 | reverse complement strand
AATCATCTTTCGTGCTTCCCAAAATTAACTGCGATCGCAATCTAGAAATCTCTGTTTTTAATTCTTCAAAGGGAATATGGTCAATAGGAGGTGGGATTAAACCTTGTAATAATGCGAGATTTTGAGCTTTGGCAATTTGGTCTATTTCTTCGCTAATTTTCAATAATTGCCAATAACATTTCCAGTTAACTTGGGGGATAGTTTTGGTGCGACATCCTGCCATTCTGCGTCGAACTAATTCGGCTTTGCTGATACCATTTGATTCAGCTAATGCGTGCCAATGGTCATTTTGTTGGGGTGTTAGCAGCATTTCAAATCGAACGGTGTGGTGTTTTTGTATAGCTGGCATTTTAATGAGTGAAGGGATATTTTGTCTAGAATGGCAAGTTTTTGAGTCAAGTACCAACTATCGAAAGTGATATTTGGTATGTGCAATCACGTTTATAATATATAAACTACCAATTTATATATTGGCAATTTTAATATTTGTAGCATTGCCGAGATTAATTTCAATATTGATATCACCCACATTTACCACAACGTTATTTACTTCATAAATATCCAAAATTTTCTAGAGCGTTAATACTTGCTAGAGGTATCTCGCGAACCTAGAAAGCTCGTTTGAGATTTTCTTTTTGAATAACGTAAATAATCTGCCTCTAAAGTTAATTTAGACTTCTATAAAACAATTTAGGTGCTGTTTCTAGTTTAAATTCTTGCTGAATTAAAGATTCTATCTTATTACTTGCTTTAGGCAGAGCAAAATTCATTAATCTATTAAGTGAAGATTTAGGTAATACTGCATTTTGAGCATTAGTATATCCGACTTTATTTAGAATTTTCCAAAGTTCTAAAAAAGAAGCACAGGTATGTATGTTAAAAGTCTCTCTGTCTTCTCCTGAAAAAGCTATGTACCATTCGTAGTCATCCAGGGTTCTCAAATTAACTTTAGTATTCCCACCTATCGTTTCAATACCATCAAGCTGAGTTGTAAATATTTGCCTTAATTCCTCCATCCCATCATCCCAAACTATTTCATCTGTTGAGAATACTTTTTTAATATCATCATGATTAAATTCTTGATTTTGTAATTCTAATCCTCTATGCAAACTACGGTTTAAGAGAGTATATTGATAAATAATTTCTGGCATTTCTACACCGAGAGTGTATAGTTTTCTTCCTTGGCACAATTCATATACCTCACTACATATATTATCAATTAATAGATTAATCTCTTTTCTGGCAAATTCTATATACTCTCCCCCTTTCGCTTCAAATCCATCTGCCTTTGCTCGGATACTAAAGGTTAAGGCAACAAATAAAGGTAACCTCTCAGCTTTTCCTACTTGGATTCTATTGAGTTGACTTCTGACCCATGCTTCTAAATCTTCCGCTCTTTCAATTAACTGTTCTACTTCGGATAATTCAGGCAACAATTGGGTAAATCTTTCATACACTTTGAGTAACTTAAAAGTTCGAGTTTCAAATTCTTGTCGTTGTCTCAATGCTTCGGCATTTTTAATCTCTTCTATCACGTTTTGAAATCCCGATCGCATCTCTTCACGGAGAATATTCATATTCGCTTCGAGATTCTTTTGATTCGCGATTAAAAGCTCCAGGGTACGATGCTGAACGGTCAGTGCATTTTGAATACTGGAAAAGTAGGATTGAATTTCTTGCTGATTTTTTGTTAATTTATTTTCTAAGTTTTGAAAATTAGAACGCAGATTTTTATCCAAGTTTTCAATTTCTACTTGAATCTCATTGTGATTCTGCTGTAGTTGCTTTTTAATTTTACGAAGTTGGAAGGCATTATAAACGCCAATCCCGACATTGAGTATATTTAAACCTAAATTTGCAATATTAAGCATATCAATAGCTGGTCTCACAGATTGTATAGTTTCACCACTGGGAAGATGCTTGGTGTACCAAGTACCTGCCTTACCCTCATCTACAAGATAATCAGAAGCATTCCCTCCTTTAAATAAGTAAGGTGCTGGCTTTTGAGTAAACATATGATTTATTTTTTTGAGATGGTCTTTTATTTACTATTCCCAGGATTGGTTAGAAATCAAACATTTTTAAAGATAATCGGTTCTACCCCTGTAGCCTGGAGAGCGCGATTACTTTCTCCGAGATTTACCTAATAACGTAACGCGACAATCAACAGCCAAAAATTGCTATGATGTAAGTACATGACGTATGTACACCATGAACAACCCCTACAAAATTCGCAGCACAAAAATTGGTAACAGCGCTGGATTTCGCTTGCCAGCAGAGTTTTACCGTGAACATCCCCAGTTTGCGAAT
>NZ_JAYGHN010000102.1:1962-2621 GCF_034931845.1 Calothrix sp. UHCC 0171 | reverse complement strand
GTCTCTGTATCCTGGTACTATTTTAAACGTGATGACGGTAAATATGAAAAACGATTTGTCATTTCTACCAAAGCTCTCAAAGCCAGCACTATTTCTTGGTGGGGTAAACGACGATGGCAGATAGAGGGTTGGTTTAAAACTGCAAAGCACCGTTTCGGCTTGCACCGTTTTGGACAAGGAACACTTTTAGGTGTTTATCGTTGGTTGGTATTGTCCTTTATTTCTTATCTTTTAGCGCATTGGGCTTACTTATCGACAGCGTTAGCGAAGCTTGACAAAGAGTGCGATTCGTTGCTGACCGAACGCGAAAGTAATAAGTCAGCCAAGGTTAAAATTCCTCAAGGAATAACCTTGAACTCTTTCTTGATGGAGGTGTAAGCCCTCCCCTCTCAAGTTCGGAGTGACTCAAAACCTGCCCACAGTGAGTAGGCTCGGAATCCTACAGGCTGAAGCTGGGAACAGGACGCAATCAGAGGGTGGTGCATCGCTCACACTGGCGTTATTAGGAGTCCCCATGACGAAACAGAGCCTAGAAAAGTGTCTCATAAGCAAGCAGGAATGCACAACTAAAACCTGACTTCGATGATGCAACACCCGCTAACTTTTTCTTCGGAGATTAGCAGAACTATGGGTAATCATCAGGCAAAATGGCTACGTCT
>NZ_JAYGHN010000102.1:0-1825 GCF_034931845.1 Calothrix sp. UHCC 0171 | reverse complement strand
AACCCCTAATTATCGGGTAGGACAAGGCGTAATTGCCTTGAGGTTATCAGAACACATTCAACACCGAGAGAGTATGATTGGACACATAGACAACTATAGTGAATCATGGAAAGGGCTAGGATGGAAGAAATTCCGCAAAAACCTCTTCCGCCTCCAGTGTCGCTTGTGGAAAGCAGTCAGAGCAGGAGAAATGAGAAAAGCTCGTAATCTCCAAAAGCTAATTCTAAAATCCCAAAGTGCAATATTCCTTGCCATCCGTCAAGTAACCCAACTAAATAATGGGAAAAAGACGGCGGGTGTAGATGGAAAAGCAAACCTCAATTTTAAACAAAGGTTTGAACTAGCAAATCTTCTCAAAGTAGAAGCATTTAAATGGAAACATCAAAAGCTACGGGAAATACCAATTCCAAAGAAGAATGGTACAACCAGGATGCTAAAGATACCAACTATCCAGGATAGAGCATGGCAGAAATTAGTGCATTACGCATTAGAACCTGCCCATGAAGCAACTTTCCACGCTAGAAGCTACGGCTTCAGAACTGGAAGGAGCGCACATGATGCTCAGAAAATGCTATTTCTAAATCTATCTAAAAGTGCCAATGGTGCAAATAAGAGGATTCTGGAATTAGATTTGGAAAAATGCTTCGACCGCATCCGACATTCTTAGATAATGGAGAAGATTATTCTCCCCCAATCTGTAAAAATCGGAATTTGGAGATGTTTAAAAAAGGGAACTAATCCTCATTTTCCTGAGCAAGGAACACCACAAGGTGGATGTATTTCGCCGACATTGGCAAATATTGCACTTAATGGAATCGAGAAAATTCACAACATTATTAGATATGCCGATGATGTGGTTGTAATTTTAAAACCACAAGATAATGCAGATTTAATAATTGCACAAATCAGTAGTTTTCTCGATAAATTAGGGCTAACAATTAATCAAGAGAAAACGAGATTAGTATCAGCGACTTCAGGTTTCGATTTTCTGGGATGGCACTTCCGAGTGCAAGCCAACGGAAAGTTCAAATGCGTTCCTTCAGTGGACAATTATAAAGCTTTTCGTCAGAAAGTAAAAAACATCGTCAACTGCTCTAGCTATGGCGCAAAAATTAAAGCGGCAAAATTGGCTCCCCTGATTAGAGGTTGGAAGAATTATCATCGCTTCTGCAAAATGGAAGGTTCCCGCTTTTCCTTATGGGGAATGAGACTACGAACATGGAAAGTTTTCAACAAAGAGAAGAAATTAAACCGTCATCAGGTTAATGACCTAATTACTCAGGCATTCCCCAATGTTTCTTATTCTGAAAACAAGCATATAAACGTAGCAGGTGAACGCTCTCCTTATGATGGCGACATCATATATTGGAGTGAAAGAAATTCCAAATTATACGACGGAATTACAGCTAAATTACTTAGAAAGCAACGCCATTCATGTGGATATTGTGGAGCTAAATTCCTTCTTGATGGAAGAGTAAACCTCCATCATCTGGATGGGAATCATCGCAACTGGAAAACTCAAAATCTCATAGTTGTTCATGAAAGCTGTCACGATTATATACACATGAGCAAATAAAGGTAATCGGAAGCAGGATGCACGGAAACGCGCACGTCCGGATTTAAACGGGAGGTGCGAGGGATAATACCCTCCATCGACCCAAACTATCGCCAAGACAAACCTACCTGATTGGAAGCCGCAGAAATCGCGTTCCAAACTATATTTCCACACTTGGTAGTGTTACTTCTTTTACAAGACATTCAACGCCTGAGAGATTTGGCACTTAGTCAAGGAATTGACATTCAAATTTCCAGGTGCAAGATATGA
>NZ_JAYGHN010000101.1:0-2929 GCF_034931845.1 Calothrix sp. UHCC 0171 | reverse complement strand
AGGTTTAACTCGCAGCAAACAATAATCCCTTTTACGAGCAAGACTTTCACCTTTTTCAATCCTAACTACAGCCCTTTGTTCGGAATTATTGGTACAGTTTAAATTGCTCAAACTTTCGGAATTCCAAGTAATGATATTTCTTGCTAATTGACCGGTTGTACTTTTTAGCCAGCGCAAATTTTCTACTTCTTTTACTGTTAGCGATTTGGGTTTTCCCGATGCATATCCTCCATCTAAAAAAACAGGAAGCGATACCCCTGTCAAAACACCAAATCCAGTCGCTGCTAACAATAACCCCATTGCGGGTAACATTATTCTGAGACGACTTCGCTCTTTGGATTCGCTATGTGCAATTAATCGATCAACCATTTTGCGAATTTCCACTTCTTGACCAGCGACAGCAGTGCGCTTTGCTTTTTCTAAATGGTCATAAATCGATTCTGACCAGCGTTTAAACAGATTATCTAACTCGTTGGGTTTATCTTCCAGTAATACTTGCAATTGTCCCGTCGCTAACATCATCAAAAACAAAGGGTCGCTGGTAGATAGTCCGTGTTCGACTGCGATCGCTAAAACTCGTCTTTGAAAATCCGCATCTTTCCCTTCCAATAAACGATTCAAATAGCTTTCATTTTTGGCTTGTCGCAAACTATGTACCATATTCCATTCCTGGTTGCGGTTGAACGGTTTGATTTTCCTGATCGACTTCCTTTTCTTGTTGAGCAATACTTTGAATCGTGCGATCGCCTTCTCTATCAATTTGGTTAATAATTACTTCTACTTGAATGGCATCATGTTCGCTCAAACCTTGAATAATTTCATCGTCAAAAGTTGCAATAAAAATATTATGTCCATCTTCCGAATCTGATAGTACGAAATAATTATCCTCTTCATGCACCGTGACATTGCCAAAAGGGACAAAAATAAATTCTGTCTTTAGGTGTTGTTTGTACTCGTCTTCAATTTTCTCGATTAAATCAATTTGGAGAAATACTAATTTACCTTCGTCTAATTTGGATGCTGTTTCTCGTTGTAATTCGTCTATTCTGTCTTCTTGTTCTTCGACAACTAACTCATCTAGAGGAGAATGCAAAATTAAATCCTTCAATAAATTAAGATTATCGGGATTAATAGTGATATTTCCGATTATTTTATTAGTACGGATTTCAGAAGAAGAATTTGTATTATCATCTTGACCGTTATTAGAATCGTCAGAGCTTTTAATTATTTCAGAAATATTGATAATTTCCTCCTGTCGTAAATGAGCTATTTCACAGACAAACTCCGAACTAAAAACTTGGTCAAAGATTTGGTTGCGATGTCTGACGACAAGCCAAGAGGCTACGCAATATGTCAAACTCGGCTCTAAACTTCGATATGGCGATAAACTCCACTCACCATCGATATTGATATGTCCGCAAATCAAGGAATCAAGAGATGCATGGGCAAGAAACCATTCTTTTTTAATTCCGACATTGAGTAGTTGACTGTCTTCCGTTACCAGAATATATAATCGACCCATATATTTTTCTTCATCGTCAGCAATTACATCACCATTAAATGCTCGATCGCTTGAATACAGAGATTTAAGTTGATATTTCATAAAACTGTTCCGACAGGGCTATTTATGATTTGACAACTTCTTTTTTCTTTGGCTGTTTATCTTTCGACCAAAGCTGAGTATTTTCGATTGCTAGGTACGATTCCTCTAAAAAAGTAGATAATCGTTGCTGGGACATTATCGGCATCTTGTCTAATATTTCTGATGCATCAAACCTGTATTTATTCGAGTCGATAAAATACCTATCACCTGGATATAGCAATGGAAAATCAATAATTTTTAATGTACTTTTATATTTCTTATTTATCCCTTGATAATTAGCATAACTTTCTAAAAAGCTCCAGTCATCTGTTTTCCCTAAATTCCTAACAAAAACGTGCAGCATTTTATCTTGATATAAATGTATGGATTGGTAAAACAAATCTATTGATTCAAAACCTCCATCACAAACAAACCACTTGCAAATATCTACACCATATTTATCTGCTACTTCCAGTAATTTGCCATTCTTTATCCAATTATTTACTTTTGGGAAGACGTTGGCAGGAAGATTGACAATAACAGGTGTTTTTCGCGCTAATTCAAAAATAATGTCTGCCCTATCTCCCTTATTTACAGCTTCGCTAAATTCGGCATCGATCGCATAATCATAAAACCGTTTTACATCCTGATTTGTCACATCCGCATCAACCAAAGCATGTTCGAGTTTTTTATCGATCGCATACTGCATCATCACACGAGCAAATAACGATTTACCCACACCACCTTTTTCCCCATCAATTAAATGTATTCTTGCCATATTTCTTAATCTGAAAATGTTTCGCTATCGGTCGTAATTCCTACCAAATTCCACATATTGAGGTCACTGCTATCTATTTCTTCCTCAATATCAATTGTTTGTGATCGATTCTCAATGGACGATGGAGTTTCCGTCTGCGATCGCTCGAATGTGGGACAAAATATCTGACCAATAATTGCGGGGTCAATTTTGATGGTGATGCATACATATTGAAGATGTTTTGCGATCGCACTCACCCCATCTAGAAATATCAACTCCAGGTTTTCACGCGAACAGTTACCGTCGTTGTATAGCGCCAAAGGCATGTAATAAGCAGTCAGAGCAGTCATTATCATCGCGGTTTTCTCTTCAAATGGATGCAAACTCTGGTTCTGAATATAACTAAGTAATTTCGCCTTATTTGAGTTAATTGGTGGTTCGTAGCGCCATCGAAAGTCTTTCCTTTTAACCATTGGCTATCACCTCTTTGGTACTGGCTCTAACTTTGATTCCGTGATACACAGATAATGCCCATACATCAGCCAATCGACGACCCAACCATTGCTCATTCAAAGTTGATGGAATCTCGA
>NZ_JAYGHN010000100.1:0-3954 GCF_034931845.1 Calothrix sp. UHCC 0171 | reverse complement strand
ACCCTTGATGGCACCAGCATCAAAATAAATTGCCGTCACATTACGATGTCCAAACATCAACACGGCGACTCTATTTTTTTGCAACCAATCCAAACCATTTTGTTTAATGCGGATAGCAGCTAAACCCCCACCTTCGGGACGGCACTCGAAATGGCATAATTGCACATCCCAAGACTGTCCCCGAAACTTCAAACTTTTGAGCATCAGTTCCAACTGTTCTTCAAAGCGTTTGCGATCGTTGTATTCGTTCCAAGGTAGCAACAAACCCAAATTGATATTGACCTTTAAAGATTCTGGATTCCCCCGGCGCTTTTTACCAATATTGTGCTTGGACAAGATTGTTCCCACCGCAGCCAGTACCTTGTACAGGGCATTTTCGTACTTGCGCTCAAAAATTCTATCCTGGGGGGCAAACTCGCTGACAAAATCCCCCACCACAAAAATATTACCTTTCCACTCCAACCAAGCCTGTTGTTGCGGAGTCGGAGCACCAATCCACCCCAATTGGTCGAAGTAGCGCTTTAAATCGGATTTGCTAATTTGTTCGACACCGGGGGACATCAATAAATATTGGGGATTTTTCCAACCTGCAAATTGATAAATAATCTTGGTTTGGGAACCACCAACATCGATAGCCAGGTAAAGATTGCATACTTTTGACATAAAAAATCATGGTTTTTCTGTGCTTATACTCTTTTACCTACTGATTCATCTTGGAAAAATAATTTTGTTAAAAAAGTTAATTTTATTTCCAGAACTAATAGCACAATCATCTCGATAAAACCTGGTTGTGCTTGTGCTATAAGGATTTATTCGCTAGAGAAAAAGCATATTTGATTTGTGCTAGGGCTGTGACAAGATTTTTTGACATCAAAATTGGGTGAATTTGGAGATAATTAAAAAGTGTAAATATTACACTATTGTCTGAATCTCTAATTTCGCCATTTCCCATATTGTTTCTAACAAGATTTGCGGTAGAAAAATTCGTCCGAGGCAGCATTTTTGAGCTACCCTGTAGGTGGGCAAAGTCTGGGTTAAACGCCAGCCATGTCGCCTTTATGCGCTGTACGTGCATAACGTCCCTGGGGGACGAAGGCAACGGCTGGCTCTGCGAGGCTTTGTAGCACAGTTCGGTTATCTGTTATGGGTAGTAAGACCAAAAGGGATGACGGTGTTTCCAGAAAAATTACGCATCCGGTGCGGTTTGCGAAAGATGAGTACGAGCAATTGAAGCAGAAAGCCTACAATGCGCGGGTATCGGTGACGGAATTTATTCGTCGTGCAGCATTGAGACGGCAAGTTGTGGAAGCTCCACCACCACCGCAGATAAATTGGAAATTATACGAAGAGTTAAACGCGATCGGGGTAAATCTGAATCAAATCGCCAAGGCTGTTAATCGAGCGGTAAAGTCGGGACAGGGGGCAAATGTGGATGTGGGACGATTGCAAAACTTGGTCGATCGGTTGAATGGTGCGATTCGGGAAACCCAGATGCAGCTGTTGGAATGTGGGGTTACGGATGAGGAGGAGGATTGATACTGTAGAAGAGGCTTCATGCATCCTGGCATAATTTTTGTCATTTTCCGCTTTGTGCGCTGTTGCTGTACTTGAATCCATCTTTACTTTATAAAATTGGCATTGCTCTTCTTTAGCGCACTCCAAGGGCTTTGCTTACTCAAAAAGCGCACATAATTAGGTAAATTATTGTTTTTATAGGAGAAGCACATGCAAAGTATTAAGGTAGTCTCCCGTGTGGGGTCTGATGGCATTTTGCATCTCGACGTTCCGGTTGGAATGACGAACGAAGAATTAGAAGTTATGGTAATTTTTCAACCACTAAAATCATCCGTACAATCAGAAATACCCCAAACATTGGGCTGGCTACCTGGTTTTTTTGAGGAAGTAATTGGGGGTTGGGCTGGAGAAGCTTTAGAACGGGGAGAGCAGGGAGAGTTTGAGATTAGGGAGAGTATATTTTGACGTACCTTCTCGATACAAATGTTTGCATTCGATTGTTGAACAACAGCAGTTCTACGGTGATATCTCGGCTTGCTACCAAACAACCAGGCGATATTTATATCAGCTCCGTAACCAAAATGGAGTTATATTACGGGGCTTATCGTAGTGCCCAACAGTCAAGAAATTTAGAACTTTTGCAACGATTTTTTAGTCAATTTACGATGATTCTACTTTTAGACTCCGATTCTGCCAGGATAGCAGGACAAATTCGGGCTGATTTAGCAACCAGGGGAACACCAATCGGACCTTATGATTTACAAATCGCTGCGATCGCTATTGCTAATAATTTGATTTTAGTTACACATAATACATCGGAATTTAGCCGAGTTCAGGGACTACAAATTGAAGATTGGGAACTGGACTAACTTGAGAACAAACAATACTATTAACCACGAATTGGCACAAACCAGCAAAAATTTTATTGTTTATTAATATTAGAGGCAAGATTGAAAAAGATTTTTCTACCTTGCCCCATAGAATTTATGTAGAGCTACAATAGCCCTAACGATTTAGCAATTACAAACAAGGCGGCTATAGCTTGTAAGAAAGGTAGTAAACCTTTTACAATCAACCTTAATCTTCGATAAAAAGATTCAAGTTGAGCATTAAGCCTACGTAGTCCTCTTAAAATCAACCTCAATCTTCGACAACAAGATTGAAACCGTTGATTAGACTTACGCTGCTTGCCTTGAGCAGAAATTTCTTCCTTGGACACTGCTGACCTCTAAGTGAATAACCGTAGCGGTTTTCCCTTATTACAAAGCGCAACAGAGGAGCTTGTGAGACTCTAGTTGACAAACCGCCCACACCGACAGCTTTCCTTGTCAACTTGCCGTTTTTTAGTCTTTTTACTCGGAAGGAGTGGTATGCCCAAAATTGGGTATTAGCCTGATTATAGCTAACACCAATAAGCCTACAGTCAGTAAATCAAAAAATTTTACCGTTTAACTAACTTTTAACATTGATGCGATCGCTATCAATCAACTTCAATAAATCAACGTTGTAGTTACTCCTTTTGGGGAGCTTACCAGTGATTGCCAACCAATTGAAAAACCGCAGCTTCCGTTCCACCCTCGACTACGTGCTGGAAAAAGAAGAAGCCGAAATTATTGACAGCAACATGGGTGGGTATAATTCCCGACAATTGGCAAAGGAATTTAGCGCCGCCAGACGAATGCGACCGAATTTCCAACGGGCTTGCGGTCACATCATTTTGTCCATCCCCCACCGCGATGCATCCCACCCCCAGGGGGAATACCACGAACATTTAGATGATGAGAAATACGCCGAACTTGCCCAACGCTGGTTAAAAGGGATGGAATTTCTGGGGGATGGGCTGCACAAAAGTCAGTACGTAATTGCCCGTCACCACGACACCAACCACGAACACATCCATATAATTGCCAGCCGTATTCGTATGGATGGGTCAGTTGTACCCGACTCCTGGGATTACCGTCGCAGCGAAGTCATAGTGCGACAATTAGAGAAGGAATTTGGTTTGGAACCAGTGCCCTGTAGCAACGAACAAGTAGCCCGAAAAGTTCAAGAGATATGGGAAATTGACACAACCGTTGGCGATACTCCTGAAAGAAGACTTCTTTTGGACGATACTCCTGTAGAGATTAGCTACCGCGATCGCCGTGCCCAAACTAAAAAACAGAGGCATCATTTTAGCGGTAAACCACCCGTCACCCAATTACTAGCCGATGCTATCGACGCAGCGACTCAAGACAAACCCACTGTCACCGAACTAATTACCCGACTCCAACAGCAGGATATTACAGTACATCCCAGCTTTAGCACCCAAGGAAAATTTAAAGAGGCAGTGGCTTATTCGATGGATGGGGTAAAGGTGGCTGGTTGGAAATTGGGCAAAGCTTACAGTTTCCCTGGATTGCTCCAACGACGAGGTGTGGACTATCAACCAGAAAGGGG
>NZ_JAYGHN010000099.1:0-4075 GCF_034931845.1 Calothrix sp. UHCC 0171 | reverse complement strand
CGCGATCGCACTAATCGGATCGGCTTCCCGTTAGACTTCTCAGCATCTAAATATTCCCACAAAGTTTTAGCGGTCGGGTTGTCTAATCTACGGAATTTTGGCTCTAAACTTGAAAACACCCATTGCCACATAGCTTTACGACACAACCGGGAACCATCCGAGGTTTTTAATCCTTTTTTATCTCCTGATGCTTCCAGCGAGGGAGCTAAACCGAGAGTTTTTTGAAATCGTCTCAACGACAAATAACGCTTTGTTGGCTTCTTTGAGTGACGACCACGATGAAATTGCACTTCAGGCTTGCCATCGATGAGGAAATTTTCAATCGGGTAAATGTAGGCAATGAGAATTGCACTTAGCCGAAAACCAAATCCAAATTCCTCAAATACTTCAAAGTAAGGTGTAAACTGTGCTTCCTTTAAGTGCGATCGCAACTCTTTTTCAATGCAATATTCTTGGTTTTGTAAACTACAAATAATTCCCGCCCGTTCCCTAGTTGATTCCTCTAACCCTAAACCAATGGTTTTTGAGTAAAGAGAATCATAATGTTTCGAGTTTCGTTGCTGTGATATCCATGCCCAAAGTAACGGGAGTGAACCATGTACACTACGCTTCGACTTTACCAGTGCAACTTCTGGGAATTGCCAAGCTAAATCCTGACGCAATCTATTAATTACAGGAGATTGAACCCTGTTGAGATGTTCTAATCTAAGAACTAATTGCCGTATTCGGGATATTTGTAAGTCGTAGTTTCTAACAAAACGCTTGGTGTCATTGCAATAATCGAACCAGTAACAAGCTAACGCTAAAGAGTCAGCATTATCATCTTTGTCTGGTAATGCCAGATGATGAGCGCGGTAACTACGTAGTTCTTTATGTCCAACTAGCTTAACTTCTACCCCATTGCGGGTTAAATGTTCGCTCCAAATTTTGCTGTAATTAGTTCCCGTCGGTTCCATTATTGCGATGTCGGGGTTGAGTGCCAACATTGCATCAAGTCCCTCACGAATTGCTGGAAAAAGTTTAAAGTCGTAACTGTAATAAAATTGACGTGGTTCGTTAGGCTTCTCAGTCAATAAACATGCTGAAACAGTGGACTTGCTGACATCAAGCCCTAATATTCTGAGTGTTTTTTTCATGGGGTGGCGTACAAATAATCCCTGTGAGAATGCCTGCGAATCACCCAAAAGCCCGTGTAGAGCTTAATTCACTCTCAAGGCATCAGGGTAACAATATTGCACAGCTACCGAGCTTGCGAATTTAAAAAAGCTAAAGCTTACTTCTGTCTCAAAGCCCTAAATAGCTATTTCAATATTGGCGATTTGGTTTGGACCCAAGCCGCGACGTTAACCCTTAGGGTTAACGTTTCGCCAGTTGGTCAAGCTGGCTCGTCAGGCGTTGTTAATGGGGGAATAGGAGTTGGGGGAGTGGGTAAATTTGAAACTGCTATTTGCAATCGTTTGATTGCTTCTGTCGCCATGTCGGGGGAAGTGTTGGTAATGGATATTTTGATGTCGTAGCATCCGTTATCCAATTGCTCAATATTTAATCCAACTTTTGATTTTTCAGTCATACATATCCTTGTTAATTCTTATCTATTACTATTGCGTAAATTCAATAGCTAATACAGTACCTACGTCTTTACAACCTAGACCTGTCGAATCTTTTGGGGCATTAAGGTAAGCATTCGCAATCTGTTCTATATATTCCGCCTTAAGGCTTTTTGCTTGTTCAGATGAAAGCTTTATTAAATCATCATGTACCTTAGAAAATGGAACTTTATGATTGTCCGAAATGATTCTCAGTGCATGACTTAAAGCAATGGTTAAAACTGCATAATCTATTTTATTGATTGGAACAGTCTTTTTCATTTTGAACTCGACTTCATTGGAAACCAATCACCATTTTTATCAACGAAACAAAGAGCCTCGCCAATCTCTTCATAGTCGGGGTCATCCCTGTCGAATGCCCAAACGTGGGCGCAAACGTGACACATATAAAACTTTCCAATCTCATTAAATTCAGAATCTACAGACCCGCAATTTTGACATTGATACGGATTAATTCCCTGTTCGTTGTGGATAATATCGCCCATAAGTAAGCTATAACTGAATTTCCCGAAGAACGTAGATACACCAAATAATCCTTAAGTGCGATCGCATTACTCACGGTTCTGTGCGATCGCACTTTTTTATTTACCCAGTTCCCCCTTCATTTTTTCCAAAATTTGCTTACCCTCCTTATACCGACTGCCAGAAAATCCAAGTACCTCCTTAATCAGTTTGCTATCGCTGAAACCAGCTTCCAAACAGGCTTTTACGGCTTTTAGAAGGGAATCAGAAACTTGGTTTTCGGGGTTAGAAATCGGCTGTAATTCCGTTTCTACGGTGGTTTCAGCCGTTTTTACATCCTGAAAACTCGGTTGCAGCGACACCCGTGGTACAAACATATTAAAACTAGCCAAGTCTGGCAGTTGACACGGTGTATCCTCGACCATGCACCGATATTTCCCCTGCTTTAACCACTCTTCAACCGCAGTGTCTTTAAGCTGTTTGGCGTGGTTAACTGCAAATTTTCCCAGACGAACAAACCTAAAGTTCTTACGGGCGTTACCTTGTCCCTCAATTCCGAGCGTTTTAACTGAGTCATCCTGTGCGAGTGCCACGATAAAACGTTTTGGTTTTCTGCCTCGGTTGCCATGTTTAATTAGCCATTCTGAGGCTATATCAACCTCAGAAACCAGCAAGGGGAATTCTTCGGCAATGGTTACGGAATCCAGTCCAGCTAAGGCTTTGTCACCACCCTCACCGCGAAGCTCGATCCGTCGTTGCAATTCCTCTAAGTCAGCTTCCATCGCTTCGGCGATCGCACTAAAATTTCCCTTGCGTCCAACGACATTTAAACCTGTCCATTCGTCGGGGGAAGCGTCGGGGTCATATACAGTAATGTCACCCCCGACTTGGTAAGCTAGCCATTGGGCAATCGTTGATTTACCCGTGCCAGTGTCCCCAACAATCAAAACGTGCTTACCTTCAATCGCTTGCAGTAAGTTTGTAATGATGGTTTCGGGGTATAAAGGCAAGGGCGCTGCGGTGACATCAATAACGTTTGTGCCCAACATCCCCCGATGGGGTAACTGTTCGTAAACTGCGAGAATGTGACGGCTAGCGCGTTCTGTTTGATCGCAGAGGGAAACAATGATTTTTGCAGCAACGCGAATTGTACTGATTGAAAATAACCAGCCGGAAAATAGAACCCTTCCAACCATCCAACCTAAAAAGCGGTCGAAGTCTCGCAAACTGGGTAAGTTTAAATCAACCCATTCGACACGACGCAAGCGGTTATTTTCCATAAATAACACCCTCACGAAACCCGCGAAATTCAGCCTGACAGGTGTTAACTTTGGCGTTTAATTCTTGGTTTTGTTGGTAGAAATAATGGGAGACGACAATTAGAGCCGCTCCCACAAGTAAATATGTGGTAGCGTCATTTGGCATTAGTCACCCTCCTCCTTATCTGGAGTGAGAAGAATCTGCACGGCTTCACCACACAACTCAATATCAATTTCGTTGCGTCCGAGATTAGGTAAATTCGGATCATCAACAGCGACAATTCGAGCGACTGCGTCCGCTAAATGTTCGGGGACATCTGATCCTGTGAGGGATTCGTAGCAGGTGTTATAGAGGCTTTGGTTAAGTTCAGGCATTGCTGTCACCCTTCCTTGCAGCATCTAAAACTGTGTCGCGCTGTTCGGGTGTTAGTTGGGCATTACCATTGCAGGGTAATACCTCCAGATGGGTTCCCAAACGATACAATGCATCATCTTTGGCAGCTTCCGATTTTGCATTCTCGTAATTTTGTAGTTGTTTTTCGGTGTATTGATCCGACATAATGGGTTAGCTATTCCTTTCATTCAAACGAGAGTAGTAAGAGCGTATTACTCTGATTTGGTTGATTTGATTTCATGTGATTGCAAAGTTACCCGAAATACGCGACCCCCTCCGGTTTCAAAAACCTTTCTGTCGCTTAGTCGGGTAGCTTTCGATTTTGAGACTTTGATCATTAAAAATGAACCGTC
>NZ_JAYGHN010000098.1:0-4081 GCF_034931845.1 Calothrix sp. UHCC 0171 | reverse complement strand
GCTAGAACCTCTTAATAGTCTGGGCTTACGCTATCAAAATCAAGTAGTTGGCTGGATAATTACCCATCGCACTGCACCTGATACTATCCGCTATACCCAAATGTTTGTAAATCCCAAGTCTCAGCCTTTGAGCCGCAGTACCTTATTATTAGCTAGAGCAATTCAACTACAAGTAGAGAATCTTCCCCATACCAAAGGCACTTTTCGGGTGGATATAGACAATACCCCAATGGTGAAGTTTGTGCATCGTCGCCTCAAACCATATTTGGACGAGATTCGCTATGCCTGGAGTGCAACTAAGGTGTTGTCATGAATTACCATTGGATAACACAACATAGTGGGGAAGACTGTGCAGCAGCGAGTCTGGCTATTGTCGTCAAACATTATGGACGCTCTTTAAGAATTAACTATATTCGAGAATTGGTAGGCACTCGGCAAGGGGGAACTACCATGTTGGGGTTGAAATATGGCGCACAAGCTTTGGGATTTGAAACGAAAGCGATTAAGGCATCCCCCGACATTTTAGACGAACTGCACGAGCTAACTTTACCTGCCATTCTTTATTGGAAAGGTTATCACTTTGTGGTGTTCTATGGGCAAAAAGGGAGAAAGTTCGTAATTTCCGATCCGGCAATGGGTATTCGCTATCTCACCCGCCAAGAACTCCTCAAAGACTGGCAAGGCTATATGATGTTATTGCTAGAACCAGAACCACAGCGTTTTGCGGCTCAAGCTGAAGACCCAAATCCGATTAATCCATTTGCCAGTTTGCTGCATCGTCTCTGGCAACACCGGGGAATTTTACAGATTTTGCTACCTTTAAATTTAGGGGTGGGATTGTTAGCTTTAGCTACTCCATTGTTGCTGCAATTTCTCACCGACCAAGTTTTGGTAGAAAATAATAGTCAACTGCTGACTCTGGTGGCTGTGGGAGTGATGGGGTTAACCCTAGTGAATAGTGGTTTGACTTGGACACAATCGAATTTGGTGGCTGCATTTGCAGAAAAGTTGCAGAAAGAATTAAAACTGGATTTTGGTAAACAAGTGCTGCATTTGCCTTTATCCTATCATGAAGCTCGTCGCAGTGGTACGGCAATTCGCCGTTTGGCTGATATTCAACAGATTAATTTGCTGATTTCTCAATTGGTGATTGAGTTACCAATTAAAACCTTTATTGGCTTGGTTGCTGTTAGTTTTATTTTTGTTTATAGCTGGCAGTTGGGATTAGTGACTGTAGGATTAGGCATTGTTATGATCTGCGTAACTTTGGCTTTTCAACCGAAAATTAAACAAGTAACTAACCGTTCTTTGGCCGTTGCAGGTGAAAATGCTGGGGTATTATCTGAAGCATTTAATGGAGCATTAACCCTGAAAACAATGGCAGCTGCACCGCAACTATGGTCGGAAATTCAAGAGCGTTCAGAACGAGAATCAAAATACAACTTACGTGCAGCGAAAATCCATGTTAGCAATCAGACAGTTTCCGAAGCGATTGCAGGTGCCGGTACAGTGATCTTACTTTGGTTTGGTAGTTTGCTGGTTTTTCAGGATCACCTCACCATTGGCAGGTTAATTGCCATTTACGGCTTGAAAGAAGGCTTTTTGCAGTTTGCGATCGCATTTGTTAAATTCATCAGCGAGTGGACGGAGATTAAAGCCATCACCAGCTTACTGGCGGAACTGTTTGAATATATCCCCGAACACCAAGGTGATGCGGCTAAACCCTGGGTTCACTTGTCAGATACAGCCGACATTCAACTCAATAACCTGACTTTTTACTATCCTGGTCGGTTAAAACTGCTAGAAAATTTATCGGTGACTATTCCTGGTGGTCAGGCGATCGCTTTTATGGGGAAATCTGGTTGTGGTAAAAGTACCATTGCTAAGTTACTAACCCGACTCTATCCTCTACAATCTGGGGAAATTTTCATAGGCGATCGCGCTTTGTCTGATTTACCCCTCGATTGTTTACGTCAGCAAGTGGTTCTCGTCCCTCAAGATAGCTTCTTTTTACACCGTTCCATTATTGATAACTTCCGGCTGAGTGTCCCCAATGCCACTATTGAAGAAATTATAGAAGCTTGCCGAGTTGCGGGAGCCGATGAATTTATTTGCCAGTTTCCCCAACAATATGAAACCATCTTGGGAGTCGTGGGTGCAAACATCTCTGGTGGGCAAAAACAACGAATTGCGATCGCACGCGCTCTTTTAAAGAATCCACCAATTCTGATTTTGGATGAATCTACGGCTAATCTCGATCCCATTACCGAAGATGAAGTTCTGGAGCAAATTTTAAATCATCGTCGGGGCAAAACTACTATTCTCATTAGCCATCGTCCCCAAGTTATTCTGCGTGCAGATTGGTTGGTGATGCTCAATCAAGGAAAGTTGGAATTTAATGGTAAACCTGAATATTTCCAAACGACTAATTTGCCTAATATGTATCACCTAAGCTGTTAGTTAAGCTGTACCTCTGTTGGAGATTCAAGTTAACCCACTGCACCCAAAGATTGTAGCGTGAAAATGGTCGCTTCTGTTAATCCTTTGACTCCAGTAATTCTCATTCCTTCATAAAGCCTTTTGGCAATTAAAATTTTTGTACATTCACCCGTATTTATATCCCAAATTCTCACGGTTTGGTCTTGGGAACCACTCGCTATAAATTTTCCATCGGGACTAAAAGCAATGGAGGAAACTAAATGGGTATGTCCCCGACAAATATGTTGACATTCACCTGTATTTACATCCCAAATTCTCACAGTTTGGTCATGGGAAGCGCTAACAAGGATTTTACTATCAGGACTAAAAGCAATTGAAAAAACCCAGTTATGATGTCCGGTTAAGGTTTTTAAAAACTTTCCAGTTGGGGATTGCCAAAGTTTAATTGTTTGGTCGGTACTACAGGTTGCGAAAATCTTTCCATCCGGACTGAATATAACTGCATAAATTCTATCTTCATGGGCAGGTAAAATGTTGATACAATTACCTGTTTTTATATCCCAAATTCTCACGGTTTGGTCAGCGCTAGCACTTGCTAATATTTTACCATCATCACTAAAGGTGATTCCTAAAATTTTATCAGTATGACCAGTTAAATTATTTAAACATTGTCCTGTATGCCAATCCCAGATTTTAATTGTACAATCGGCGCTTGCACTAGCAATAATTTCACCATTAGGATGAAATTCCACAGCATAAACCCAATCTGTATGTCCTTGTAAAAGTTGAAAACATTTACCTGTATTTACAGTCCACAATCTGACTGTAGAATCGGTACTCGCACTAGCTAAAATTTGTCCATCTGGACTAAATGCAATTCCATAAATAAAATCTGTATGTCCTTGCAAACTTCTGAAACAATTTCCTGTTTGCCAATCCCATAATTTAATCGTTTTATCATTACTTCCACTAGCTAAAAATTGCCCATTTGGACTATATTTTACAGGTAATGCCCAATCTGTATTTCCTTGCCAAGTTTTTAAACATTGTCCACTATGGTAATCCCATAATCGCATGGTTTGGTCTAAACTGACGCAAGCAATTGTTTGATTATCGGGACTGACAGCAACACAACAAACCTCATTAGTTTGTTTATGCAAGGTTTTAATGCAAGTATGAGTCTTGCAATCCCAAATTTTCACCGTGCGATCGCCACTTCCACTCACTAGTATCTCACCTGTTGGATTAAATGCGACTGAATAAACGCTGTTTGTATGTCCCGTATAGGTTTTGATGCATTCCCCTGTCTGATAATTCCACGTTTTAATCGTGCGATCGCCACTTCCACTTGCTAAAGTTTGATTATCTGAACTAAATGCAATCGAACGCACCCAACTTTGATGTTCAGTTAAGGTTTGCAGACATTTCCCCGATTTTACATCCCATAATTTAATTTGCGCTTCTGCACCGCTACTGGCTAAAATACCCCCATCTGGGTTAAAAGCGACACAACGCACCCAATCTGTATGTCCAGTCAGGGTTTTGATACAGTTACCATCATGAATATTCCATATTTTGATTGTGCGATCGCCACTGGCACTTGCTAAAACATCACCCTTTGGACTAAAAGCAACAGAAAATA
>NZ_JAYGHN010000097.1:924-4098 GCF_034931845.1 Calothrix sp. UHCC 0171 | reverse complement strand
GGCCGCCGAGATACGTGCAAAATGGGACACGTTGTAAAGTTTTGTAAAGAAATCAGGTTGAAAGCATTGATTTTAGGTTCAGTCGAGCCAGAAATTGTTGAAGCGATCGCTCGATAATTCTGTGTAGCGAATAGTATGTTGAATATTTTTGTGTCCCAGATAAGCCTGAATAGCTCTAGTGTCATGACCATGAGATGCCAAATAAAACCCGCAGGCATGACGTAACATATGCGGATGTACCGATAAAGCTAAACCAGCAAGAGTGCCAGCACGACTAATAATATTAAAAGCGGTGGCAGCAGCCATCGGAGTACCACGCTCAGAAACAAACAAATAAGGGGAGTGAGGATATTCTCGTTGTAGTTGTCGTAGCCACCTTAACTCCCTGGCACGTAAAGGATGGGTTGAACTGATACCATGCTTGAGTCGATTGATATGAATTGTGCCACTAGAAAAATCTACCTGCTCCCATCGCAGTGCTACCAATTCTGATACACGTAGAGCGTGACGATAAGCCAGTAAAATTAAAGTCGAATCTCTGTGACCATGCCGCCCTGTTGATGAAGCTGCTTTAATCATGGCTTCGACTTCATTGGGTAGCAGATATTCTCGTGTGCGTTTCTCTAGGTTTGTGACTTTTTTGGGTGGAGCAGTATGAGTCATAAAAACCAACTTGCCCATAAAAGGTAATTGGGTACTTTAATATTGAGTACGACACAATCAACTCCCCACACATTCCATGTTAAAAACTTGCCCATAAACAGTTATTTTTGGTAATGTTTCTCTACATAAACGCGAAAGTGACCGGGGGATACGGACTGTGGCAAAGTTTTGCTCCTGACGCAGTGGCTTATTAGTGATATATATCTTTTAAAGTTTTAAATCGCACAAAAACATACTGATGGTGACATCGATAGAACGTACCGCTTACCCTAGATTTAAGCGTCAATTAACCGCCAAAGAACTCACCGATATTTACACACCCAACAAGAGCGAAATTGCTTTTGCTTACGCTACAACTAAGGGTGAAAGTAATATTCTTAACCTAGTATGCCTATTAAAATCATTTCAGCGACTAGGCTACTTTCCTTCTCTACTAGATATTCCTATCAAAATCGTTAATCATATTCGCAGCAATTTAAAATTCTCAGTTGATACTGTTTTGGGTTATGAAAATCGCAAAACCATGTATCGTCATCGGACTGCTATCCGTGAACACCTCCAGGTAAATCAATTTAATCAAACTGGGCTACATATAGCTATAAAAGCGGTGAATGAATCGGCGACTGTTATGGATAATCCTGCTGATTTAATGAATGTAGCCATTGCTGAATTAGTTAAAAATAGATATGAATTACCAGGATTCAACACATTAAATAGATTAGTCCGTCGAGTGAGAAATGTCGTAAATCAAAGATTATTTTCCCTCGTACTGAGTCGCATCTCGTCAGATTACCAAGAACGCTTGCTGGACTTATTAGAGCGTCATTCACTTGAGTATCAAACCTCATTCAACAGCCTGAAGCAACTACCTAAAAGCCCTACCCGTAACAATATCAATGACTTTATTGTACATTTAATCTGGCTGGATTCTTTGGGTAATGTTAAGCCAATACTCAAGGATATTACAACTGCCAAAATTCACCATTTTGCTGCCGAAGCACGGGTGTTAGATGCCCATGAAATCAAGGATTTTAGTTTATCCAAACGGATTACTTTGATTTTATGCTTAATTTATGCGGCGCAAGTGACAGCACGAGATAGTTTGGTTGAGATGTTTTTAAAACAAATGCGCTCAATCAATAACGACGCTACTAAAGAATTAGAACTTATCAAAAAAAGAATCCAAGAAACGCAAGAGAAATTAGTTGGGGTGTTGACTAATGTCATCCATGTGTTTATGGAGGAAAATCAATTAACACATGAACAATCAGATTCTCACCCAGAGATTGAGGTATCCGATAGTTATTCATCTAATTCAAAGGAGCAGATACAGGAATTAAATCTCTCTACTGAGTTAACAAAAAATCAGGAAATATCCCTGTTTAATAAACTAAATAATGTATTCACTCAAGATGGAGGAGCAGAGCAACTGCTTTCGGAATGTGAGGCGATGAATGCTTATAGGGGTAATAATCATTTTCCTCTAATTTGGAAATTCTATAAAAATCATCGCCGGACATTTTTTCGCTTAGTAAAAGCATTAGAGTTCAAATCAACTACTAACGAACAAAGTGTGAAGGAAGCATTACAATTTGTCCTAGATAATTCTCATCGTCGAGGAGAATTTGTCAAAGCAAGTATTGAACTAGATTTTATTTCAGAACAGTGGCGAAAATTAGTTGTAGTCAAGCAAGGAGAGAAAACCAAATTCGTTCGTCGGCACTTCGAGGCTTGTATTTTTTACTACCTGGCAGCCGAATTAAGGTCAGGAGATATCTGCGTTGTTGGTAGTGAAGATTACGCCGACTACCGAGAACAATTATTGTCTTGGTCAGAGTGTTTGCCGTTAGTTGACCAATACTGTGAGAATTTAGGCTTTCCTAATACCGCTTCTGAGTTTACCTTGACACTAAAATCTTGGTTGACGGACACGGCGGCGGCGGTGGATGCAGGTTATCCCAATAACCACCAATTTATTATTAATGATGAAGGCGAACCCATCCTCAAAAAGTATCAGCGTAACGAGTTGAGTGTTGCTGCCAAAGCTTTAATAGAAAAAATCGAAGAATGTTTTCCAGAAAGAAATTTAATCGATATCCTCAGAAATGTTGACTACTGGACGAATTTTACCCGTCACTTTGGGCCGCTGTCTGGTAGTGATCCTAAAATTGAACGTGCGACGGAACGTTATCTTTTGACGACGTTTACTTATGGTTGCAATTTGGGGCCGACTCAAGCGGCCAGACATATGCGAGGTATTGTCACCGCGAAGGAACTGGCATTTGTCAACCGTCGCCATGTGACTGTGGATAAGCTCAATGCTGCATTGGTGGATATTATTAACCGCTACAATGCTTTAAATCTGCCGTCAGTTTGGGGTGATGGTAAGAGTGCGGCGGCAGATGGAACAAAGTATGAACTCTACGAAGAGAATTTACTGTCTGAGTATCATATTCGCTACGGTGGCTACGGAGGAATAGCTTACCACCATGTCTCTGATACCTATGTGGC
>NZ_JAYGHN010000097.1:0-899 GCF_034931845.1 Calothrix sp. UHCC 0171 | reverse complement strand
TTTATTTAGCCAGTTTATTTCTTGTGGTACTTGGGAAGCTGTTCATATCATCGAGGGGTTGTTAAAAAACTCTTCCGATATTCAACCCGATACAATTCATGCTGATACCCACGGTCAATCAACACCTGTGTTTGCATTGGCACATATGCTGGGAATTAAGTTAATGCCTCGGATTCGTAATTGGAAAGATTTAAATTTTTATCGTCCTGACAAAGAGACTGTTTATCAACATATTGATTCTTTGTTCTCTGAAACTGTTGATTGGAAGCGGATAGAAACTCATTGGCAAGATATTTTACAAGTGGTTTTATCAATCCAGACAGGTAAAGTATCAAGCGCAATTTTATTGCGTAAATTGGGTAATTATAGTCGTAAAAACAGGTTATATCAAGCTTTCCAGGAATTAGGACAAGTAGTGAGAACTGTTTTCTTGCTGCAATATATATCGGATATGCAGCTGAGAAAAGAAATTACTGCTGTGACGAATATTGTGGAAGCTTACCATAAATTCTCAAAGTGGTTTTTCTTTGGTGGCTTTGGAGTTGTGATGAAGAATGACCCAATTGAACAGGAAAAGGTGATTAAGTATAAAGATTTGGTAGCAAATGCTGTTTTGTTCCAAAATGTTGTAGATTTAACTGATATATTGCGGGATTTACAGAAGCAAGGCTATTTGATTAGCCGTGAGGATGTGGCGGTTGTGAGTCCTTATATTACGGCTCATGTTAAGCGGTTTGGTGATTACCTAATTGATATGGAGACTGTGCCACCTTCACTGGATGAGGTCGAAAGTTTAGTGCTTGCTTAAGCGCCTGGAATCCTTATCAATCAAAGGTTTTTTGTTAGCATCTTTACAAAACTTTACAACGTGTCCCATTTTGCACGTATCTCGGCGGCCA
>NZ_JAYGHN010000096.1:0-4161 GCF_034931845.1 Calothrix sp. UHCC 0171 | reverse complement strand
ATGCAGCCAATTTCGCACTCAAAGATTTTCCTGTCCCCGGTGCTCCCCAGAGAATCATCCCCTTGGGAAAACTGAGGTTGTGTTGCTTGGCTTCCGCTTTAAGTAACACCGCAGCACGTTCCAAAATATCTTCCAACAAATCCAAACCAGCAGCTTGGGGTACATCTGGTTCACTCAGAAATTCAACACCTTGATTTTTGAGTTTGCTTTTCTTGTAGGCTAAAACCCCATCAATGAGTTCTTCGAGGTTGCGAGATAATCCCAATAATCGCGAAAATAAAATATCTAATTCCCCCAGAGGTAAACCCAAACAAGCTCGAACAAACGGTTCTAATAGTTGCGGATTTGCTTTGAGATGCGATACAAAATTAGATTTACTGGCAATAAATCTTTCAACTTCTGAAATGCTTGGTAAAGGATTAGGTACCACCGAAATTAAAGGTAATAAATCGTTCGGAAGCTCGATATAACTTTCTAGGCATATTAGAAATTTTGGTGCATGACTGATAGGAAAACTGTAAGCTAAATTACTCAAGATGATTCTGGTTTCTGGGGTTATTGTACCTGTAGATGAGATGATACCTTCAAAAGCGAATACCCCCGGTATTGTAGGATTATTGAACAACCATTCCAAACCTGATTTACACGGAATATTACTATTATTTAGATTCGAGGAATCATCCACCTGCTGTAATTTTGAATAACCTATATTCCAAAAATAAAGAGGTAAATTATGTTGTTTTGCCAACTGCGATAAAATTTGCAATACTCTCTTTCTTTCTGTAACTGGGGTCTCTAGTGCGACAATTGCTTGTCTCGTGTCAAACAGGGTATGCAAGTGATTTAATGACATGATGGATGGAGAGAGTTTTTTAGATAGTATGGTAGCCGAAGGCTTGTCTTGCTTATTATTTACCTGGTGGGATTAATTGTCCTTGGAAAGATATGGGAGGTTTCAAATTTTCCTCGATTCCCAATAAACCCAACTCAGTTATTAATGGAAGAGAAACCTTTGTTTGTACAGCAATCTCAATTAAAGTTTTATCTGAGGTATTTCGAGCTAATGCAATAAATTCTCGAATTTTGGCAACTACAGGGTCAGATGCTGAAGTATAACCTCGACGAATTGCAGCAATTAAACCCCTTTCAATATCGCTGATTGAGGCTCTACGAGAAGAATCGACTTGTATAGTGGGTTCAATACCAGTTGAATTAAGTGTTTGATTTGAAATTGCGATACCACTGTAAATAGGAGCGCTACTAATCTTCTTTAAATTAAAAGTATAAAGATGAGATTGACCATCGCTATTTCTAGTTTTTACAAACAAATTGGTATTACTACTTGTCGTTAAATTCGGAAATCGCAAAGGTTTAATCCTACGGATAAATAAAGTTGTGGATTGGCCATTTTCCAAGGGTGTATCGGTAGAGTAAGTGAAATTGCTGGGGTCAGACAGGAAAACTTGGGTAATCCGCTCATTGATGTTAGAAAAATCAATTGCAGTTGCTCTCCCATTCCCAACTTTTATTTCAATTGCTCGTGAGTTTAACCCTCTTGCTTGGCTAGCATTAACTGTTAGTATTGCAGGTTGAGAATATGATGGATTAATTGGAAAAATAACTGATATTCCTACAGCGATCGCAATTGATTTTGCCAAAATTATTGTTTTCATAGACTGCTAACTTCAATTTGACACTTCAAGAAAGTTATTGAAAAATATCGATACTTTGGTATTTACAGGTAAAATTGCCACATCTGGACGGTTAATAATCTCACTGCTTGCTTTCTCTGCACGTTGACTCAAGCGCTGTGACATCGGTTTGAAAAATCCTTCTACTGCTGCGGCTAAAACATTTGGTTTATTGGCTTGAGTTGTGATTATTTGGCTGTTAAAATCTCCATTGGAAGTAGTTATGGAAGATTGATTTTGATTTTGGTTGAACACTTCTCCAGCAAGACCAGCAGCACCAAGTAATCCAATTAAAATATCTTGTTGGGCGATCGCTTTACCTTTATCCGTCATCGATTTAGCAATCAATGGCTTCTGGTTTTCTGCTTGAATAGAAATTACACCTTGGGGTATTTGTTGCTGTTGAATGCGACCAAATTTGTCTGTGAAAATACTTGCTATGACGTTATTTTGTACTAATTTATTTTCCTCGGATACCGCATCCACATCGACAATAAAAATTGTGCCTTTGGGGAAAATAATGCGGTTATTTGTAGAAATGACTTCTTGTTGCGATCGCACTGCAAATCTAACCCCATTTTTTCCTGACTGTGTCCAAATCATTGGTACTAAAACTTCTCCCTTCGCAGTTGTCCCAATTTGGATTTGAGTTGGGTCATTATGTTCGGGAAATAATACTGTGGAATTATTGCGATCGCGATTAGGATTGGTTCGGTTTAAAATACCCCACTCCCCAGGTGTTTGAGTTTGGGTTGCTAAAGTGCTTGGGGAAAGAGTTTGACTATCATTGATAGCGACTGCGGGCATAATATTTGTGCTTGTATTTGTATTGTCTTCTTCTCTATTGTTGAAATCATTATTTGTTTTTATTTCTTGAGGTATTTCCTCTACACTGGTATTTTTCGCAACTTCGGTAACAGCATCACTTTTAATACTTTGTTGTCCCAAAGTCGCAAGTTGATTCCAACGCTCGAAGGGGTCAATATTTTCAACAGAAGGAGTAACTTTTGTTAGAGCAACAGGTTTTGAGTGCGATTTAACGGGTACTGTTTCGCGAACAATTCTTGTTGGAGATGGAACTAGAACCCGTTCGCGAATAATTCTTGGTCTTGGTGTGGGAACGGGACGAGTTCGTTGAGTTTTTACCGTTGTGCTTGGTTTTGGTGAAGTTGTAACTTGTTTTTGTGTTTGTGGTTGTTCCAGGTTGCGACTCTCTTGGTTGCGTAGTGCTAACTCGGCTTTGAGACGCGCTGCTTCATCACTTTCTGGAGAAGCTGTGTTTGTCACCGTTGGTTTTGGAGTTGGTGCTTTGACAACAGGTTTAGGTGCCAAGAAAATTGACCATACCATCCATGCAAAACCCATTACACCACCAACTAAAAGGGATGCGATCGCAAACCGAATTAAAGGGTTTTCGCTCTCGTCAAGTGGTTCTGCTTGCTCGGAATCTCGTTGGATGAGATATTCGCGATCAATTAAAGCTATTTTTTCTGGTTGGTATCCAGATAATTCTAATTCTTCCTCTGGAGTCAGTTCTTCATAATTCGATTCATTAGTATAACTTTCATGAAGGTTTTCCATAATTAATATCCATGATTTATATGACTATTTATTAGGTGTAAATTCAGCTATTTTTGTGATTTCTAAACCCGCACTTCTAATTTCATATAATTGCTGTTCCAATGGAAAATTCTTATTGAGAGATTGGGAAGGAATATCTACCGCTTGCAAACGAAAAGTACGATTAAAATTAATTTCCTCATCCTCTCCACCTGCTAAATTTACCAATACTCGCGTTGCGACCATATCGACTTCCCACTCGCCCATTTTTATTTGTCGGGGAGCAGAAAGATAGGAAATAATAATTTTGGAGCGGATTTGACCAGCAAATACACGGGAGGGTGTAATTTCTGCGATCGCATTCAATGCTGCTTGACGAAAGCCTTGTTTTCCCGATTGAATCAAAAATGAGCCAATATAAGCATTTGTTGTAATTCGTTTGCCTTTCCCAATATCTCGTCCTTTATCTATATCTTTGGTTCCAGGAATATTCCCATCCCAGTTAAATGTTAAATTTGCCCATTGTCGCACAGTATTTTTGATAACTTCTGGATGGCGATATAGATAATCTTGCTCGGAGATAACTAAAGAACGACCATTTACTAATTGAACAAAAGTTGTTTTTTTTGCAGCAAGTTGATTGAATTTAAAACTGATAAATAATAAGAATAAAAAACTAATAAAACTAAATGTTGTTAGCCCAATAAAGCATAAAGGGAGTATATCTTTAGAATCAAGCAATAATTTTGGTCGTCGAACCTGCTTCAATGATTTAAGCATCTTTTAAATCCTCCCAACAAACCCGGTCGCAACAGCTAACACCCCGTCAAAAGCAGCATTAACTAAAGCTGGAACTCGGTTATTTATTCCCGTATAAAGCGCAATTCCTCCCCCTCCAGCAATTAACAAC
>NZ_JAYGHN010000095.1:0-4241 GCF_034931845.1 Calothrix sp. UHCC 0171 | reverse complement strand
AAGCAGCCAATTTCGCACTCAGAGATTTACCTGTCCCCGGTGCTCCCCAGAGAATCATCCCTTTAGGAAAACTGAGGTTATGTTTCTTCGCTTCCGGCTTGAGCAACACCGCAGCGCGTTCTAAAATATCTTCCAATAAATCTAAACCAGCAGCTTGAGGTACATCCGGTTCGCTAAGGAATTCAACACCTTGATTTTTGAGTTTGCTTTTCTTGTAACTTAAAACTCCATCAATGAGTTCTTCGAGATTACAACATAATCTCAATAATCGAGTAAATAAAATCTCTAATTCCCCCAGAGGTAAACCCAAACAAGCTCTAACAAATGGTTCTAATAGTTGCGGATTTGCTTTGAGATGTGATGTAAAATTAGATTTACTAACAATAAAACTCTCAACTTGTGAAATGTTCGGTAAAGAGTTATATACGACAGGGATTAAAGGTAATAAATCACTCGGAAGCTCGACATAACTTTCTAGGCATATTATAAATTTTGGTGCATGACTGATAGGAAAACTGTAAGCTAAATTACTCAAGATGATTCTGGTTTCTGGGGCTATTGTACCTGTAGATGAGATGACACTTTCAAAAGCGAATACACCCGGTATTGTAGGATTATTGAACAACCATTCCAAACCTGATTTACACGGAATATTACTATTATTTAGATTCGAGGAATCATCCACCTGCTGTAATTTTGAATAACCTATATTCCAAAAATAAAGAGGTAAATTATGTTGTTTTGCCAACTGCGATAAAATTTGCAATACTCTCTTTCTTTCTGTAACTGGGGTCTCTAGTGCGACAATTGCTTGTCTCGTGTCAAACAGGGTATGCAAGTGATTTAATGACATGATGGATGGAGAGAGTTTTTTAGATAGTGCGATCGCTGAAGACTTAAGTTGAGTCCCAAAGGGACACGTTCCGCGTAGTTTACTTCCACGGAGGGGTACGCTTATAGCACAACTATAAGTGTTAAGTAAAATTAACTATTTAACTAAATTTATCAATGATTGTTGGAAAGATATGGGAGGTTTTAACTTTTCCTCGATTCCCAATAAACCCAACTCAGTTATTAATGGAAGAGAAACCTTTGTTTGTATAGCAATCTCAATTAAAGTTTTATCTGAGGTATTTCGAGCTAATGCAATAAATTCTCGAATTTTGGTAACTACAGGGTCAGATGCTGAAGTATAACCTCGACGAATTGCAATAATTAAACCTTTTTCGATATCACTAATTGTGGCTTTATGAGAAGAACTTACTTGTACGCTGGGTTCATGTCCTACTGAGTTAGGTGTTTGATTGGAAATTGCGATACCACTGTAAATAGGAGCGCTACTAATCTTCTTTAAATTAAAAGTATAAAGATGAGATTGACCATCACTATTTCTAGTTTTTATAAACAAATTTGTATTACTAGTTGTCGTTAGATTTGGAAATCTCAATGGTTGAATTCGACGGATAAATAAAGTTGCAGATTGACCATTTTCCAAGGGTGTATCGGTAGAATAAGTAAAATTGCTGGGGTCGGATAGAAAAACTTGGGTAATCCGCTCATTGATTCCAGAAAAATCAATTACAGTTGCTCTCCCATTCCCAACTTTTATCTCAATTGCTCGTGAGTTTATCCCTCTCGCTTGGCTAGCATTAACTGTTAATATTGCAGGTTGAGAGAATGATGGATTGGCATTGCAAATAATTGATATTCCCACAGCGATCGCAATTGATTTTATCAACATTGTTGTTTTCATAAATCGCTAATTGTAAGGCGAAATTTCAAGATAATTATTGAAAAATATCGATACTTTTGTATTTACAGGTAAAATCGCCACATCTGGACGTTTAATAATCTCACTGCTTGCTTTATCCGCACGTTGACTCAAGCGCTGTGACATCGGTTTGAAAAATCCTTCTACTGCTGCGGCTAAAATATTTGGCTTATTTGCCTTGGTTGTGATTATTTGGCTGTTAAAATCTCCATTGGAAGTAGTAATGGAAGATTGATTTTGATTTTGGTTGAAAACTTCTCCAGCACGACCAGCAGCACCAAGCAATCCAATTAAAATATCTTGTTGAGCGATCGCTTGACCTTTATCCGTCATCGATTTAGCAATCAATGGCTTCTGGTTTTCTGCTTGAATAGAAATTACACCTTGGGGTATTTGTTGCTGTTGAATGCGACCAAATTTGTCTGTGAAAATACTTGCTATGACGTTATTTTGTACTAATTTATTTTCCTCGGATACCGCATCCACATCGACAATAAAAATTGTGCCTTTGGGGAAAATAATGCGGTTATTTGTAGAAATGACTTCTTGTTGCGATCGCACTGCAAATCTAACCCCATTTTTTCCTGACTGTGTCCAAATCATTGGTACTAAAACTTCTCCCTTCGCAGTTGTCCCAATTTGGATTTGAGTTGGGTCATTATGTTGGGGAAATAATACTGTGGAATTATTGCGATCGCGATTAGGATTGGTTCGGTTTAAAATACCCCACTCCCCAGGTGTTTGAGTTTGGGTTGAGTTTCGTAAAACACTAGGAAAATTAGATTGATTGTTATCGATTGCGACTGCGGGAATAATATTTGTGTTTTCGCTTAGATTTTGTTCGTCCCTATCTTGGGAAATACTATTGGCGTTTATTTCTTGAGTTACTTCCTCAGAATTACTGTTTTTCGCAACTTCGGTAACAGCATCACCTTTAATACTTTGTTGTCCCAAAGTCGCAAGTTGATTCCAACGCTCGAAGGGGTCAATTTTTTCAACAGAAGGAGTAACTTTCGTTAGAGCAACAGGTTTTGATTGCGATTGAACGGGTACTGTTTCGCGAACAATTCTTGGTGGAGATGGAACTAGAACCCGTTCGCGAATAATTCTTGGTCTTGGTGTGGGAACGGGACGAGTTCGTTGAGTTTTTTCCGTTGTGCTTGGTTGTGGTGAAGTAGTAACTTGTGTTTGTGTTTGTTCCAGGTTGCGACTCTCTTGGTTACGTAGTGCTAACTCAGCTTTGAGACGCGCTGCTTCATCGCTTTCTGGGGAAGCTGTGTTTATCACCGTTGGTTTTGGAATAGGTGCTTTAACAATAGGTTTAGGTGCAAGGAAAATCGACCATACCATCCAACCAAAACTCATTACACCACCAACTAAAAGCGATGCGATCGCAAACCGAATTAAAGGATTTTCGCTGTCGTCAATTGGTTCTGCTTGCTCGGAATCTCGTTGGATGAGATATTCGCGATCAATTAAAGCTATTTTTTCTGGTTGGTATCCAGATAATTCTAATTCTTCCTCTGGAGTCAGTTCTTCATCATTTGATTCATTAGTATAACTTTCATGAAGGTTTTCCATAATTAATATCCATGATTTATATGACTATTTATTAGTTGTAAATTCAGCTATTTTTGTGATTTCTAAACCCGCACTTCTGATTTCATATAATTGCTGTTCTAGTGGGGAGTTATTATTGAGAGATTGGGAAGGAATATCTACAGCTTGTAAACGAAAAGTACGATTAAAATTAATTTCCTCATCCGCACCACCTGCTAAATTAACCAATACTCGCGTTGCCACCATATCGACTTCCCACTCACCCATTTTGATTTGTCGAGGAGCAGAGAGGTAGGAAATAATAATTTTGGAGCGGATTTGACCAGCAAATACACGGGAGGGTGTAATTTCTGCGATCGCATTTAGCGCTGCTTGACGAAAGCCCTGTTTCCCCGATTGAATCAAAAATGAGCCAATATAAGCATTTGTTGTAATTCGTTTGCCTTTCCCAATATCTCGTCCTTTATCGATATCTTTGGTTCCAGGAATATTTCCATCCCAGTTGAATGTTAAATTCGCCCATTGTCTCACAGTATTTTTGATAACTTCTGGGTGGCGATACAGATAATCTTGTTCGGAGATAACTAAAGAGCGACCATTTACTAATTGAACAAAAGTTGTTTTCTTCGTAGCAAGTTGATTGAATTTAAAACTGAGAAATAATAAGAATAAAAAACTAATTAAGCTAAATGTAGTCAATCCGATAAAACATAATGGGAGTATATCTTTTGAATCTAATAATAATTGAGGTCGCTTAACTTTTGAGATAGACTTTAACATTCTCTAAACTCTCCCTACAAAACCTGTAGCTACTGCCAAGACTCCATCAAAAGCAGCATTAACTAAAGCCGGAACTCGATTATTTATTCCCGTATAAAGCGCAATTCCTCCCCCTCCGGCAATTAATAAA
>NZ_JAYGHN010000094.1:1722-5050 GCF_034931845.1 Calothrix sp. UHCC 0171 | reverse complement strand
GTTCTTAGAGAAGCCTTTGATTGGATTAATAGCCCTGGCACTGAGCAATTGTTGCATGGGGCAACCCCCAGACTATCGTAGCCGCAACAGCGTTTCACAACTGAGTTCGGGATGGTATCAGAGTGGTTCCACCGCGCCATAAGCACCAGGAAAACTTGTAGATTCGAGCAAGCTCAAACCCTGAAGACTGCATAGTGACAAAAGCAAAACTAAAATTGAAGAGATTAAAGAGAATATTAGAGGTCAAGCCCTCGGTCTGTTAGTACTTCTCGGCTTCATATGTTACCACACTTCCACCTAAAGCCTATTAACACATGTTCTATGTGTGACCTTACTTCCTTAAAGGAATGAGAACACTCATCTTGAGGTGGGCTTCCCACTTAGATGCTTTCAGCGGTTATCCACTCCAAACATGGCTACCCTGCGTTTACCGTTGGCACGATAACAGGTACACCAGCGGTTCGTCCTTCCCGGTCCTCTCGTACTAAGGAAGGCTCCTCTCAATGTTCTAACGCCTGCACCGGATATGGACCGAACTGTCTCACGACGTTCTGAACCCAGCTCACGTACCGCTTTAATGGGCGAACAGCCCAACCCTTGGGACGTACTTCCGCCCCAGGTTGCGATGAGCCGACATCGAGGTGCCAAACCTCCCCGTCGATGTGGACTCTTGGGGGAGATCAGCCTGTTATCCCTAGAGTAACTTTTATCCGTTGAGCGACGGCCATTCCACTCTGCGCCGTCGGATCACTAAAGCCGTGTTTCCACCCTGCTCGACTTGTTGGTCTCGCAGTCAAGCTCCCTTCATGCTTTTACACTCGACGCACGATTTCCAACCGTGCTGAGGGAACCATTGCGCGCCTCCGTTACCTTTTGGGAGGCGACCGCCCCAGTCAAACTGCCCACCTGAAACTGTTCCTCCACCGGATTACGGCAGTAGGTTAGAATTCTAGCTTCGCCAGAGTGGTATCTCACTGTTAACTCCATACCCCCCACAAGGGATACTTCTACGTTTCCCACCTATCCTGCGCAAGCCAAGCCCGAACACAATTCCAGGATACAGTAAAGCTTCATAGGGTCTTTCTGTCCAGGTGCAGGCAGTCCGTATCTTCACAGACAATCCTATTTCGCCGAGTCTCTCTCCGAGACACCATCCAGATCGTTACGCCTTTCGTGCGGGTCGGAACTTACCCGACAAGGAATTTCGCTACCTTAGGACCGTTATAGTTACGGCCGCCGTTCACCGGGGCTTCAGTCGTCAGCTTCAAATGGCTAACCATCCTGACCAACTTCCTTAACCTTCCGGCACTGGGCAGGCGTCAGCCCCCATACTGCGTCTATCGACTTCGCGGAGACCTGTGTTTTTGGTAAACAGTCGCCTGGATCTCTTCACTGCGACCCAAGTTTTACCTTGGGCACCCCTTCTTCCGAAGTTACGGGGCCATTTTGCCGAGTTCCTTAGAGAGAGTTATCTCGCGCCCCTTAGTTTTCTCAACCTCCCCACCTGTGTCGGTTTCGAGTACGGGTAATTTAGAATTAACGTGTTTAGAGCTTTTCTTGGAAGCTAGATTATGCCACTTCCCCTCCTTAGAGGGTCCCACTCCTATCTCATCTCAAGACGTTTTCTCCGTCTCTCATCAACTCGATTAGTTGAACCGGTAACCAACATCCGGCTGACATTCACCTTCTCCGTCCCTCTGCACTATCCTAAATTAGTACGGGATTTTTAACCCGTTCTCCATCGACTACGCCTTTCGACCTCGCCTTAGGTCCCGACTTACCCAGAGTGGACGAACCTGCCTCTGGAACCCTTGGGGTTTCGGGGTATTGGATTCTCACCAATATTTGCGCTACTCAAGCCGACATTCTCACTTCTATTCAATCCACACCTGCTCGCCGCTAGTGCTTCTCTTCAAATAGAACGCTCCCCTACCGATTCTTTTTCAAAAATCCCACAGCTTCGGTACAACGTTTAGTCCCGTTCATTTTCGGCGCAGGAGCGCTTGACCAGTGAGCTATTACGCACTCTTTCAAGGATGGCTGCTTCTAGGCAAACCTCCTGGTTGTCTCTGCACTCCCACCTCCTTTCCCACTTAACGTTGATTTGGGGACCTTAGCTGGTGGTCTGGGCTGTTTCCCTCTTGACGATGAAGCTTATCCCCCACCGTCTCACTAGCAATGTGTTCACCGAGTATTCTGAGTTTGTCTCGATTTGGTACCGGTCTCCCAGCCCGCACCGAAACAGTGCTTTACCCCTCGGCTTTAATCATTACCGCTGCGCCTCAACACATTTCGGGGAGAACCAGCTAGCTCCTGGCTCGATTGGCATTTCACCCCTAACCACACCTCATCCGCCAATTTTTCAACATTGGTCGGTGCGGACCTCCACTTGGTGTTACCCAAGCTTCATCCTGGACATGGTTAGATCGCCAGGGTTCGGGTCTATAAACGCTGATAATATCGCCCTCTTCAGACTCGCTTTCGCTTTGGCTTCGGGTTTCCCCCTTAACCTACCAGTCACTTATAAGTCGCCGGCTCATTCTTCAACAGGCACGCGGTCAGCCGTTCTATCAGCCTCCCACTGCTTGTCAGCTGACGGTTTCATGTTCTCTTTCACTCCCCTCAATGGGGTTCTTTTCACCTTTCCCTCGCGGTACTTGTTCTCTATCGCTCATGCAGACGTATTTAGCCTTACCAGGTGGTCCTGGCTGATTCACATGGAATTTCACGTGCTCCATGCTACTCGGGATTCAGCTCGTATCGTTGAATTTTCGACTACAAGACTTTCACTTTCTCTGGTGCATCTTTTCAATGCTTCGTCTAATCGCTCGATTCCTTCTCGCTGTCCCACTACCCCAACATACATGTACGTTGGTTTAGGCTCTTCCCCTTTCGCTCACCACTACTTGGGGAATCTCTTTTGATTTCTTTTCCTCCAGCTACTAAGATGTTTCAATTCGCTGGGTTCGCTCTCTCCTGTCTATATATTCAACAGGTAGTACATAGGGTTGCCCCATTCGGAAATCTCCGGCTCTTAGTCTGTTTCCAACTCCCCGGAGCTTATCGTCGGTAACCACGTCCTTCTTCGCCGCTGCATGGCTAGGTATCCACCGTCAGCCTTTAGTCGCTTGACCACTCAATATTCTTCTCTTCTATTCTAATATTGGTGTTTTTATCCGTAGCTGCTACACTACGAACTGCCTTTCACAATCTCTTGCTCTCTCGAACTTTCAATTGCTACTTCTTCTGTCACTATGCAGTTTTCAAGGTTCTTTCACTGGGTAAACCCAGCAGTCTACCACAACTATTCGTAGCAGGTGCTGAACTC
>NZ_JAYGHN010000094.1:0-1582 GCF_034931845.1 Calothrix sp. UHCC 0171 | reverse complement strand
CCGACCTTGGGAATGACCTCTTAGTTCTTTATTCCTCGAACAAGTATCAATACTTACTCTCGTTTCTATCCCTAAGGGTTTCGGTCTCCCTATAAAGGAGGTGATCCAGCCACACCTTCCGGTACGGCTACCTTGTTACGACTTCACCCCAGTCACCAGCCCTACCTTAGGAGTCCCCCCCCAAATTCATGGTTAGGGTAACTACTTCGGGCGTGACCAGCTTCCATGGTGTGACGGGCGGTGTGTACAAGGCCCGGGAACGAATTCACTGCAGTATGCTGACCTGCAATTACTAGCGATTCCTACTTCATGCAGGCGAGTTGCAGCCTGCAATCTGAACTGAGCCACGATTTCTGAGATTTGCATCACATCGCTGTGTAGCTGCCCTTTGTTCGTAGCATTGTAGTACGTGTGTAGCCCAGGACGTAAGGGGCATGCTGACTTGACGTCATCCCCACCTTCCTCCGGTTTGTCACCGGCAGTCTCCCTAGAGTGCCCAACTTAATGCTGGCAACTAAGTACGAGGGTTGCGCTCGTTGCGGGACTTAACCCAACATCTCACGACACGAGCTGACGACAGCCATGCACCACCTGTGTTCCAGTTCCCTAAGGCACATCCAACTTTCGCCGGACTCCTGGACATGTCAAGCCCTGGTAAGGTTCTTCGCGTTGCATCGAATTAAACCACATACTCCACCGCTTGTGCGGGCCCCCGTCAATTCCTTTGAGTTTCACACTTGCGTGCGTACTCCCCAGGCGGGATACTTAACGCGTTAGCTACGGCACTGAGAGGGTCGATACTCTCAACGCCTAGTATCCATCGTTTACGGCTAGGACTACTGGGGTATCTAATCCCATTCGCTCCCCTAGCTTTCGTCCCTCAGTGTCAGTAATGTCCTAGCAGAGCGCTTTCGCCACCGGTGTTCTTCCCAATCTCTACGCATTTCACCGCTACACTGGGAATTCCCTCTGCCCCTAACCTACTCTAGTCTTGTAGTTTCCACGGCCCTTATGGAGTTAAGCCCCACTCTTTAACCGCAGACTTACATAACCACCTGCGGACGCTTTACGCCCAATCATTCCGGATAACGCTTGCATCCTCCGTATTACCGCGGCTGCTGGCACGGAGTTAGCCGATGCTTATTCCTCTAGTACCGTCATTATCTTCCTAGAGAAAAGAGGTTTACGACCCAAGAGCCTTCCTCCCTCACGCGGTATTGCTCCGTCAGGCTTTCGCCCATTGCGGAAAATTCCCCACTGCTGCCTCCCGTAGGAGTCTGGACCGTGTCTCAGTTCCAGTGTGGCTGATCGTCCTCTCAGACCAGCTACAGATCGTCGCCTTGGTAGGCCTTTACCCCACCAACTAGCTAATCTGACGCGAGCTCACCATCTGGCAATTTCTCTTTCACCTCTCGGCACATCCGGTATTAGCATCGGTTTCCCAATGTTGTCCCAAACCAAATGACAGATTCTCACGCGTTACTCACCCGTCCGCCACTATCTCCGAAGAGACCGTTCGACTTGCATGTGTTAAGCATACCGCCAGCGTTCATCCTGAGCCAGGATCAAACTCTCCGTTTTG
>NZ_JAYGHN010000093.1:0-5368 GCF_034931845.1 Calothrix sp. UHCC 0171 | reverse complement strand
CCTATCGAATAAAATGATGCGATCGCACACCCCAATAGCAATAAAAATAATCGCTTAATAAATAAAGGTAAACTGCACCATAAATGTAGAATTTTCTGCAATAAATTAGGTTGCCAAGGAGCTTTTGCTTTCATCTTGCCACCATGAATAATCCAATGAGCTAATGGACATAAGGGAAGCACATCTTTCCATAATGTCTCTTGACCTAAATGTCTATAACCAACACCAGTATGATGGATATTATATTTCCCGTACTTTTTAGATGAATATTTCCCAATTTTTATCCAAGGAAACATCGAACATCTGTAATGAGATTGTTTGAGCCAAATCTTATGTTTATTTCTCCATTCATTACTATTGACGTATGAATAATAATCTGATGGGGAAAGATATCTTTTGACTTTCACTTTTAATCACACTCCTAAAGTCTCAATTCTTTGGCAGCAAGAAAGCCAGTTGAGAAGACGAAATTTTTATTATTTTTGTAATCCAAATCTTGCTGTAGAAAACCCATAAATTCTTGATGTCCCTTCGATGTGCGTCCAACTGGACAACCAGCAGAAGCATCATCAACGAACTTTTGGTCGCTGGCGCTGTGTTGATTAGCACCGATTTGTGAATGTTCTTTTTCATCAAGAGCATCGATTTTGCCGTTACGATTTGTGTCTCGAATAATATCAACCGGTGCAACTTGAACTAATGCCAATTCCCGATTTTTATGTTTACCAACCCGCCAAGCTTTGTACTGTCCGGGTACTTGGATTTGTGCAGTTCCTTTGGGATTCATCGGTTTTTTGGCGTAATGAGTTCCCGGTTCTATCGATGCTTCCCATGCTCCAACTAGCTTTGGGGTGGGATTCACTTCGACTAAAAATCGCGAATCATTAAACTGGTTGGGTGTATTGTCGTTTCGTATCCCCGAAGGTGACATGCCTTGGACGTAGAAAATGTTGTACTTTCCTTGTCCTGTGCGAATTTCCCAGTTTTGCTTTTTAGCGTAATCCACCAATGCATCTGCAATACGCGAATTGGACTTGGGTTCGTCAGTGTTTGTGGAGAAATTTATACCAGTAATACGATTGAGTTGGAGTTTGCTTTCAAACCACTGATTGATTCCGGGGTGTGCGATCGCAGCAGCCATAACCAAAGACAACCCAAAACACAAAGCACGTCCTCTTGCTTGAGCGAGAATATGGCAGCGATCGCGTTCCTCCAATGCTTTCAACTCTTGGTATTGAATTTCTATTGGGAGATGTTTGAGTAATTCGTCGGCTCGAAACGGCATTTTGCATTGGGGTTGTAACTATCTAATAAGGTCTGACATTTGTTGGATTTATCTGCTTTTGGGTTTTTCTTAGTTGGTGTCGGCGAGGATTTAGAGCGAGTCAAACTTTCCAAATCGGAGCGAATATCGGCAGTCAGAGTTGAAATTTGAGGTCGTAAATCTGGAATAAACGCAAATGAACCATACCCAGGACTCACCAAATCGAGGACAAAAATAACAAACACAGCACTCGTTATTATGAAACTGGATACAGGAATGCTTACCCAACTTGGGCGAGGTCGGGAAAGATGGAGAGAGTGAGGTGAAGTATATCTATCTGATTCATAACGCATTTGTCGTTTTCCTCTTATATTGTGCTGTTAGCTCCCTCTTTCTCCATCTCACTCCCTCCCTCGCGGAATAATTGCGTATATTTCACTTTCTCCGTACAGATTGATACCCACTATCCCCCGTCCAATTCGTTAGCGGCAAAGTTGTTGCTGGTTGCTGAGATTGGCGAACTTGGATCGAAGGTTGTTGCCAGCGTTCGGAGTCAACAGTTTGCAAGCGCACTGCTCGATCGAGGCTGTCTCCCGCACCATTGGCAACTTGACCAAATCCACTCCAAACTCCTGAAGCAACAGGTTTTCCCGCGTTGACCACCCCATGACCAAATCTGACTGCGGTTGGTGCATTCTGCGGTAATTGTCTGGGGTTGCGAGTCGCGATTAGACCACCAAGGAAAAATTGAGTAACCCACCCACCAACAACAAGAGTTCCAATTCCCATACTCCAGAATGCAAACGATCGCCAAGGTCTAAATGGATTACTATGATTTGCTACGGTTCCCAAAGTAGCGATCGCTGCACTCGCCCCATTTTCCATCGCTGGTGTAATCCCACGACTGTAGTTTTGCCCCCAATCATAGGCATTTCGAGCATTTCTACCAACACGATAAGCGCGATTGTGCCAACGGTGATTTTGGGAGCGTTGGCGATAGCCACTCCCTGAGGGAGTATCGCCATAGTTATACTCGTCATCCACTTCCTCATAGTTGGTGTCCACGAAGTTCGTATCTAGATAATTCCTTGAGCTAACCTGTGGTAAATTCGTCCTTCTGATTTGTCTGCTCACAATATTTACTCCTTGATATGAAATTATTACTCTCCGTCTAATCCCCAGATATCTTCTTGCTCAATCAATTTTTGGCGGAATTGTTCGGTATCAATTGGGACATCTTTGATGGGATTCTGCTTGGAAGGTGGCTGGTATAAAAACTGGGGACAATGCTTTTGAAAAAGCTCGATGTAGTTGTATTTGTCCTTTCCGTCTAGACGAGTTGCGGGTGGTCCCTGCATCCAAGTTGGGATTTCGATTCTTAGTTTCTGACGCTCGCCCCCATCAGGACGAATCAAATATCCCCACCCCGCACAGCGTTTATTGCCCTCCACATTTCTGTCGGTAACAGCTTGGGCATAGAGCCAAACTATCGCATCCTTGATGGTTTCGGATTTTCCCGCCAATGCTTTAGAACCACCGAGCATCGCTTGAGTATCCCCATGACTGGCAAACGATACAGACATGTTTGCTTGTCTTAAAAATTGCACAACAGCTTCCCAGAATTTGGGCATCACCGAGGAATCTATCCCATCAATTTCGCTGGAATAATTCGACATTTCATCCAGGGATAAATGCAAATGATAATCGTCGAATGGCTCGTACTCCTTGGTTTCATCACCGGCTTCGGCAATTCTCCAAAAGGCAATTCGAGTAAATTCGCGAATCGCATTGGTTGCTTCGACGAAGTTGTAACCACGACCAAAAACTTTGATTCCTTTCCAGTGTTGACCTTTAGCGAAAGGGTTGACCATCCAAACTAAATGCCCAAGTTTGATATGTTCGCCAATTAAATAGCCAAGTTTGGAAGTTTTTCCGCTTCCTTTTTCTTTGCCAACTATGCCAACAGTGTTTTCGTAGACGAGCGATCGCACTTCAGAATATTTATCTTCAGAGCGGCTTGTGGGCTGGAATTGTTCTATATTACTTGTGTTCTGTGAGGTGTAAAAGCCATTTGTTTGATAGAAATTTGGAGTTGGGATAGGATTTTTTGGTCTTTCGATAACTTCTGGATTTTGTTCTTTATTTCCTACTAATCCTGTATTTTGGGGTTGAGAAATAGGTTGATTATTTTGTGAATAATAACCATTTGGTACACAATTCTGACCTGTTAACAAAAGTTGTGGGTTTTGTTTAGAATTATTTTTGCTTGCTAATTCCCAAAAGACTAAACTTGAGGTTCCCAATACAGCGATCGCACCCCCTCCAAATCGTAAAAATGACTTAGCTGGTTCTGGCATTTCTACTTCTACAGTTTGCTGTTGAGTAGAGTATGGTGTTACCGATTGTTGGATAGTATTCGTACTAAAACTACTGGTAAACATCCAACCTCCCAGTACCAAAGGAATGGGAGCAAGTATTAATTTATTTATCATTTTTCCCTCCTATTTTTGATGAGGGTGATGGCTGCGGTGTTGCTGGAATTGGTTCGGGTTGATATTGTTGATAGTCGGAGATTTCCGCATCTGAAGGACTTGATTTATTACCAAACCAATCGGTTTTTTCTAATTCCGATGCAACTGGGCTTAATCCTTTAATTTTGAGCGCTTCTAATCTCGCATTTTTCACCTCTGATAGAATTTTGCGCGTATTTTGAGCGACTGTGACTAAATCAAATCTTTGCGTAGTTCCCCTTCTACTGTTTGAAATAATATTCAATTTGGTCAAACCACTCGCAGTTAATTCCGCAGAATCAATTGGAATTGTCACCCACGAACCTGTTTTTGGGTCAACGTATTTTAGTTGGGCTTCTTTTCCCGAAGCTCCCAAATTAATCCGTTTTAAAGCCTCAATCTCTGAGTTATAATTAATGACTTCCTCATGTTGGTTGTAAGCAAGATTTTGGGGATTATTTTGACTCGTAATAACGCGATTACGATATCTTGTTCCAGCTTCTAATATTGCGGCTTGTAATAAACCAGGATTGCTAACCAAGCCTGAACCATTATCATCACGGGTGAGATATTCCCGGAAATTACTATCAGTTTGCTCCAAGTTTTGGGATTTTTGCAGTAATGCTTGTTGTGCTTCCTGTTCTGGGGTTAGTTCTGGATTTTTCTGGCTAGTGAGGGTTGTTGCGATCGCAGCAATCACAACAAAAATTACCGTCGCTACAAATATCGAGACTAGCCAAGGATTAGTTAACAACGACTCGAGATTATCCCACTTGAGAATGTCGATTAACCCAGTCGGTGAAACACTTTCCTGGCTTCGACCAAGCGGATTCGGCACCCAGACTTCATCGAAATCATCGAGGTTTGGTTGATTATTTGATGGTGGATGCTGAGATTGCATCATTCCTCAAAATCTCCTTTCTGTAATGCCGAAGAATTAGTGTTGCAATAAGACCCCCCAAGATTGTTCCACTAATCCCCGCAGCCATAATCTTCAAGAAAACTGGTTTTGGTGGGGATGCGATCGCAACTGCAATCGTTGCAACTGTACTTGTCGTTGTAATTGCTGCAATCGTCGCAACTACTCCACCCTCGGTCATGAAATTGGTGATTGTTTGGCGATCGCAAGTCACAGCTTTTTGGATTTCTGGTGTGAGCGATCGCTTTGCCCATAGCATAGTTTGGTTTGCTAATTCTGGAGCTGTATCGGTTACTTCCTCGACGATGGGGATGATGTATTCGTATTTTGCGCTTCCGGAAGGGATGCTTGCTTGGATGCTGCGAGCATTGGGTGTTCCCCCTTTCCCCAATTCACCGAGTTCCCCAAAAAAGTGCGATCGAACTCCTGTGATATTTCCTCAAAAACATCACCAAATCCACCAACTGTTTGATTTTGGTTGATTCCCCCTTCTCCCATCCCATTCATAATTAGGTCTTGTGTTTGACGTAGAAATGCTTCCCGAAATAGAGCATAACCAACCTGGGAAATCGACTCGGATTTGAGAAGTAGTTGATATAAATCAAAATGGTAACTACCCGGATTTAATTGTTGTGGGTCAACACCTATACGCTGTTTGAAAAACTCATCTAAATT
>NZ_JAYGHN010000092.1:0-5715 GCF_034931845.1 Calothrix sp. UHCC 0171 | reverse complement strand
AAAACTACTGCATTGGCAGTGCGGGTGTAGGAAATAACGGCTAAACCGATAGAGCAAATCACAAATACCAGCATTGCCGACAGCATGATGGGTTTACGATGATACTTATCGGCTACATGCCCAGCTACTAAAGTCAGTAAAATCGCTGGTAAAACTTGCGCCAAACCAATTCCACCCAAAACCAAAGCCGAACCAGTGCGCTCATATAATTCCCAACCCAACGCCACGGTTTGCATTTGTGCGCTGGTAAATAGAAGAGTGCGACCAATGGTAAATAATCGATAATCCCGGAATCTCAGGGCTGCAAAGGCATCGTGTTGTGTAGCCTCAGCCTCACGGAGCTTTTTTAACTTCTGATCGTTCAAAGACATTTTTGAGTAGAGTTAACCCTTTTTCAATTTGTGCTATTTCTTTCGCTGTCAAACCATCTAATAAGTCTGTAATATGAGTGCGAGTTTGTGCCTGGGTTTCCTCAAGATGCTGTTTTCCTTCATCGGTGAGACTTAAAACCACTTTTCGCCGCTCTTGAGGATGATCTGTGCGTTGGACAAAATTACGTTGTACTAGTCGCTCTGTGGTTGTGGATGCTGTCGCACAAGTCACACCGAGATGTTCCGCCAGATCGGATAACGAAGCTCCGGGGTTGCGTTTGAGAAATGCTAGCGATCGCAATTGGGGAATAGATAGGGATGTGGCGCTATTTTCCCGCATATCCGCTCGAATAAACCGCATCACCAAGGGAATGGTGTCCATTACTCGATTGGCACATTCTTGAGACGGTTTATCCGATTTCATGGGCTGGTTTTTCTCCTAGTTACATTGCCACCCGTGGATAGAGTTTGCCACAGATGTAGGTTAAGCCTATTAATGTTAACAAGAGAATTGTACAATCTACGCTAAACCCATAGAGACTAATACCATTCAGGAGCATCTTACCGCGCAATGCATCAACTTGGTAGGTTAAAGGGTTAATGTGAGAAATCAACTTTAACCATCCCGGCATCAGGGAAATTGGATAGATGGCGTTGCTGGCAAAAAAGAAGGGCATGGTAATTAATTGTCCAATTCCCGTCATTCGTTCCCGTGTTTTTACCACACAACCAATAATTAAGGAAAATATGCAAAAACAAGCGGCTCCCAACATCACAATTAGCAATACTTGCAGAAAAGCTAAGGGGTTGAGATTGAGTTTGACACCCAAAAAAAATGCTAATCCGTAAATAATAAATACTTGGGAAATACACCGTACCCCACAAGCTAGCGCTTTACCCAAAACTATTGCTGTGCGGGGAGTGGGACTTGCTAAGAATTTATGGACAACCCCTAAATCTCGTTCCCAAATCAACGTCATTCCCCCAGTAAAAATTGCCACGAACAGGACACTTTGAGCGAGAATCCCCGCCGACATAAAATCTAGGTAGGGTAAATCTCCCGTAGGGATAGCGCGAGTTTTGGTAAATACCTGTCCAAAAATTAACAACCACAAAGCAGGCTGCACGCTTCTGACTACTAAATCGGTGGGATCATGGCGTAGTTTACGTACTTCCAACTCGGCAATTACTAGGGTTTTATTAATCAATTCCCTAATTGCAGAGATGAAATGAGGTCGGCGTTTCGGCAGGGGATCAACCCAAGCGTTGGGCATTACGTCTCGTTCTGGCAGTTTCACGGTAGCTCACTCCTGATGTTAATTGGTCGCCTGTATAGTGAATAAAGACATCATCTAAAGTTACATTTGGTTGTTCCAAGGATGCTTTTAACTCCTGGGGTGAACCAGTAATAATTTCTCTACCGCGTTGCATAATTGTGACGCGATCGCATAAATTATCGGCTTCTTCTAAAAAGTGTGTAGTTAAAAATATTGTCGTACCGAATTCTGCACGTAATTGCTCTACCAATTGCCAAACCTGAGCGCGAGCGATGGGATCGAGTCCCACAGTTGGCTCATCCAAAAACAAAATCTGCGGTTCGTGCAAAATCGATTGGGCGATTTCCAACTTGCGAATCATTCCCCCAGAGTAGTTACGTACCAAGCGATCGCGTACATCGAGCAAACCCATAAATGCCAGCATTTCCCGAATACATCGCTCCCGTCGTCTCCGGGGAATATCGTACAACTTCGCGAAAATTAAGAGATTTTCGTAACCAGTAAGATACCCATCCGCCGAAAGAGCTTGCGGCACATAGCCAAAAACTCTCCTAACAATATCGGATTGATGGCTGACATCATAACCTGCCAGCATTGCTTTTCCCGCACTCAATGGTAGCAAGGTTGTCAGCATTTTGATGACTGTACTCTTACCTGCACCATTTGGTCCCAGCAAACCAAAAACCTCTCCCTGTTTCACAAAAATATCCAGAGAATCAACTGCAACGAACTTGTCAAACAGGCGCGTTAATCCCTGCGTTGCCAAAATTATCGGAATTTCCGCACGATTCGGGTCTGACTGTCCCATTTGTCCTGACTGTTGCCCTGTAAATATGGTCACGATTTCTATGCAACCCTTATATTTAGATATTCTAATTATTAGTCTCTCATAATTTTACTTGAAGTCAATAGTCTCTTTTTGGCGATCGCCCACGGTAAAACGTCAGAATCCAGATAATATGATGGTTCTGAGATATGCGTGAAGAATTGCGAAAAATTTGACTCTTCTTCTGAAACTTGAGTTTTAGTAGTTAACCAAAGTAGCTTGGCAGGTAAAATTCACGATGTCTCCACCTCTTGAGCCAATCTCAAACCGTTAATTTTTGCTTGGTGAATCATTACATTCCAGGGACTTGCTTATTAAAGCTACTCTGTGATAACTTTTTGTTTATACAAAAATACTGTAAATCGATGGAATTACAGTAGTTAAATAACTGACTTCCCTAAAAACACCAATTTCGACAGGGTCAAGCAATTATTAACCTTCAATCTCAACTTCAACTTTGACTCAACCCCAGAAATATTGGATGCCAGTTGTAGATATTGCATAACAATTTTTTGACAGACCTAATCTACTGCATCTAGATAACAATTGAGTCATAAGTAAAATATTACACAATCCAAAATCTAAAATATTATGAGCCTAGATTTACAACTTTCAGGAAAAACAGCTATTGTCACAGGTGGAAGTGCAGGAATTGGTTTAGCGAGCGCCAAAGCTTTGTATAGTGAAGGTGTCAATGTGGCGATCGCATCTCGCAATTCCGAAAGATTGGAGAAAGCAGTCAATGAAATTCAATCTTTACCCAATATAACCAGCAAAGTTATTCCCATTAGTGCGGATATTAGCCAAGCGGCAGATATTGAGAAAGTCGTTTCCACAACACTTTCACAATTTGGTCAGATTGATATTTTGATTAATAATGCTGGTTCTGCACGTGCAGGGTCTTTTTTAGAACTGAGTGATGATGCTTTTTTAGATGCTTGGAACTTAAAATTATTGGGCTATATTCGCTTAGTTAGAGCCGTTGTACCCCATCAAAAAAATCGGCGTGATGGACGAATTGTCAACATTATTGGAGGTGCCGGACGTACACCTCGTCCTAATTTTTTACCAGGTGGAACTACTAACGCGGCTCTTTTGAACTTCACACGGGGAATTTCTAAAGAATTAGCCCAAGACAACATTAGAATTAACGCTATTTCTCCAGGAGCAACTGCAACTGAGCGTGCAGACATCTTAGCACGACAGAATGCCGAATCTCGCGGTGTAACCGTGGAAGAAATTAAAGCCGAATCAATAAAAGCGATTCCCTTGGGTAAAGTTGTCAAACCAGAAGAAATTGCTGCACTCACATTATTTTTAGTTTCCGATCTTGCATCTTCGATTACAGGTGCGGAGATTCTCGTTGATGGTGGACAAACTCCAGGTGTTTAGGCAATTCAAACAAGAATAAAAACAGTGGTATGAGCGCTCATACCACTCTCCAAAAGATTTACCGCAGCTTGAAACCAAGGTTATTTAGAGCTTCGCGCAACCTGTCACGTCCCGATAGAGACTGCGAAGTTGCAACACGTTTAGCTGAATGTTCGCTCCAGTCACCGGCAACATTCATTTGCTGTTGACTATAAAAAGTCTTCATGATTTCGTCATAGTGGGCGATGTCTGGCGACAAGCCGCTTCGCGTCAACGCTTCTTGAACTGGGAGACTATAGGTTTCACGATGCAATACTGCTGACTGTGGCAATCTTGGTTTAATTGCTGTCTCCACATCTGGATTAGGATAGCCTACGCATAGTAGTGCGGGCATCTTGCCCGCGTCTTATATACAAATTAGATGCGTCGCAGCTTAAAGCCTCTTATTTTGCTAGTAAAGACAAATATGTACCTCAATTACTTGGGAATAGCTATAAAGGCTTGTTAGATACATAACAATCCTATGCAACTTCATCTAAAAATGGTATTACTTTAACAGAGCAAATACTGAAAGGCTAAAAGATTAAATTCCAAGTCAAAAATAGATTTCAAGCTATTGCTATTGGATAATTTCCCTAGAAAAATCGATATTAATAGTCGTCCATTCTATCTTTCATTATTTCATTGCTTTTATCCTCAAAAACTGAGTAATTTGCAAGCAAATCCCAGCTAATAATCCATCATCTTGATAATGCGAGAAAACCAATAAATAATTTCTGGATCGCAGTAAGTTGTCAATCGGGCAATTTCACAAGCTAGCTGATAAGCTTCGTTTCCTTTTGGATGATTGATTAATCCTACATGATTAAGTAAAGCGGTTTTCAAATCACCGGGGTATGTGGGTACACTTTTTCCTTCTACCCATTGAATCCGATTCAAAAGTGGATTCCAATCGATATTACTAGACGAATTGCGATCGCAAATATGGGAATTCATAATTTTTATCAACTACTTCGATTAATGTTTTTAGATTTATCCTCTAATTGTAGGAATTTTGATGTGATAATAACAAATACTCTTTATTGTTGATTTAATAATTAAAATTTATTGATTATTCCGAAAATTTGACGATAAAACCAATCAAATTTATTCGCAGTTAAACTGCTCGAAGGCTCGAGTTAGCCCTGTGTAAAGTAAATTACGAGTCAGCATCATACGAGCGATCGCATCCATCCTAATATCCCCCAAATATGAGGCTTTGATCTGCGGAATTTTGCGAGACAAGGAATAAAATGACTTCAAGGTGAGGAATTTGACATATAGTGGGGGCAAGTATATGGTGATTGCAGGGGCTCCCTTGGGAAATATTACACCAGAATTTGTTTCCGTACTTTCATTCCTCTCCAAATACCAGAAATCAACCATGCCGCCCAGAATAGCCTTTGAGTAAATTTAGTTAATGTAATCTACTGCTAATCGATGGAGATACAGTATTATATGATAACTACTACTTGTCCCATAAAGCCAAACTATTCTCCATGCGGATTGCTCGTGACATTACAGAAACAATTGGTCGGACTCCCCTAGTCCAACTCAACCGGATTCCTCAAGCTGAGGGATGTTTAGCCCAAATTCTCGTTAAGTTAGAGGGAATGAATCCTTCGGCTTCGGTCAAAGATAGAATTAGCACTAGCATGATTGCCAATGCGGAGAAATTAGGGCTGATTCAACCAGGAAAAACAACTTTGGTCGAACCAACTTCAGGAAATACAGGTATTGCACTGGCAATAGTCGCGGCTGCTAGAGGCTATCGTTTAATACTGACAATGCCCGACACAATGAGTATCGAACGGCAATTAATTCTTAAAGG
>NZ_JAYGHN010000091.1:0-5778 GCF_034931845.1 Calothrix sp. UHCC 0171 | reverse complement strand
AAACGTGGTATCAGCAAGTTGAATATTGAGAACGCTAACTACTTGTTGATGACCAATGTTTCGGATGATAAGCACAGTTTGAGAAAGTAAATAGCCATTTCCACCCAAAAATAGAGCAATTACCAATGGGTAAATAAACGAAGCTGCTAATTCTGACCATAAAAATCGCTTTTCTTGATAATCAGCAGCCATTTTGATGGCGAACAATATGATGCTTAAAGCAGCCAAAATTGTCCCTAAATTACATAATCCAGCCCATAGCGCACCTGATGGGTTAACTACATCTCCCCAAATCTTGTTCCAGGACTCAACAGTTTGTTTGCTGAGTTCGATGCTACTCCTGACTAAACCAATTCCAATACTGGAATCGGAATAATTATCTGGTGCTGTTACCTGAGCAATAAAGTGAGGGAGAAACATATAGAAAATTTCTAATTAGAGGACTCAGCATCAAAAACAGAACTACCCGGCATTGTTAATAATGAGCTTTGATATACTGCGCTATTTCCAGTAGAAATTTGAGTTTGGCGATCGCGTGTATTTACTGCATTTAATTCCTGTGCAACTTGTGCAGTTAAAGTTAACCCTAAAGCTCTATCCTGTCTTGCTTGTGATGCTTCCTGCAATTGCAAATCGGCAATAGTTGAATTATTGTGTAATTGCCGAGAAATATTTTGTAAGATTTGTTGGGAAGTATCGGAATTTTGCGAATCATCTGACATTTGGTTAGATTCAAGTTCAGAATTAGCACTTTTATCCAGCGTTAATTTAGATTCTTGTTGGGCATTTTTTGAAAGCGTTTTTATTTGAGCAACTTCGATGGCTCCAACTCTTTCGCTTTGGTTTGCTAAATCCTGGCGAATTGCGTAGGAATTAGGTATTTTATTCTCTAACTTATTTGCTATAGTCCCATCTTGCGGTAATGAACCTTTCATGATTTCGCTGACAACTTGACCTAAATCGGGAACTTCAACCGAACCGATCGCATTTTTAACTATCTGCGAGATATTACCAAAAAAATCACCGCGAACAAAAGAACGAATATCATTGATAAACCCTTGAATTTGCTCCGATGAGTTTTTATTAATTGTATCGGTGGCAGTTTGGGATATTTTTCTATTTTGGATTGTATCTGAAGTCGCTGCAAATATTGGAGGAGCGATCGCAGTAAAACTGATGCTTATAACTGTAATCCCAATCACGGAAATACTTTTGAACCTTCCTTTATATTTTTTTGATCGCAAGTTTCTATTTCTCTTGTTATTTCTCGACATAATTAGCTCCTTCTTGCATCTGGATTAATTCCTTGTTTGATTTAATCGCTTCAACATAAACTTTCGTAAAATCAGATAATCCCTGTAATTTGCCCTTCAAAGTATTGGGATATTGAGATAAAATTTCCCGACGAGTAATGCGTTCCTCCTGATTAGTTGCGACTGCTGCTAGAGACATTTCTCCCGGATAAAATCGAGTTTGCCAAAATCGTCCCCCTTTCTCGATTAGCCAACATGAATACAAATCCGAACGTCGGGGAAAGAAGGATTCGGACGCATTTTGAGCGATGACTTCAACCGGGTAGGAAAGATAGTTTTGGAACGATGCAACTGCATTTGATGTTATGCAACCAGTGATGCGGTAACTGATATTTTGCATAATCATTGCAGCTGCGGAAGATTGGCAAATCGTATCCGGGTCTTGGCTGGATAAAACTATACTCAGCCCATCCTTACGTGCGGTAGCGCAAAGTTCACCCACTATTGCACTGAATCCATCCTTGCGGAACAACACCGAAAGCTCATCACCGATAAATAGGCTTTTCGGGTAGGAAAGAGCAACACGCAAACATGCTGCTTTCGCTGCAACAGCCATCGTGTAGGAATCTTGGTTATTACTTAGCCCAGTCAGTGCGTAAAATTTAACCATCGGTTCGGGAGAAAAGCTACTCGGTTTGGCGATCGCATTCCCCAAAGGACTCACCAATAATGCAGCAATTTGACTGGTTATTTGATTTATTGCTTGATGGTCAATCGCTTCAGGTTTGGAAATATTGAGTCGAGCGATCGAACAGAAACGGGTAAAATCTTTTAAAGTAGGCATATCCTGCCATTCGGGAGATTTCCAACCCTTAGAAAATGAGAGGTTGTAGCGTTCGATGATATCGGGGTCGCTGAGAAAGATTTCGAGCGATCGCAGAAGTATGGCATCAACTCTCTGCGCTAAATGGGGTGCATCCAATCGTCCCATGACGATGACTCCCAGCGCATTGCGTATAAATAAACGCCAGGATTTCATTCTCGAATCTCGTTCCTCAGAATCGAAGTTTCGCAAATCTGGAGGTTCCATCAAATTATTGGAAGCACGAGATAAATCGAAATATGCACCCGCATCTCCAAGAAGTGCGATCGCGGTCTTGAAAGAACTTTCCCCATCAGCTGCGGGAATATCCATCCCGACTACAGGTATTCCCTGCGACAGTGCATCGAGCATAAATCGCCACAATAAGACCGACTTTCCAGAACCGGTTTTTCCTGTAATCAAGGCATGTTGCGTATGGGTAAATAAGTCTATGCAAACAGGTTTTCCTCCTCGATTAGTCAAAAATTCTACACCCTGAGTATCCAATTCCTTGGGAAGGGTTAACGGCAAAACTCCCGCAACGGTTTCACTTTCCAGCACCAAGCGACGTTCGCTCAAAATCGAACTCGAATGTAAAATACGTCTCCAGGTGACGGGTAAAGTTTCTAACCAAATTTGGGATGCGATGTGTTTTTCCCGCACAATTTTGGCTGTACCGAAGCTGTTACAGAGCAAGTCACAGGCTAAATCCAGACTTTCTGCATTTTCCCGATAAACCAGAAACACCACCGCGCAGTTGAGAGGAACAGCACCTTTGTATAATTTTTTCTGCGCGTCGAAACTTTCCTCTTGTTTGATTTCCGCTCCCACATCCCTACCGCTCCCTTTGAGAAAAGCGCGTTCCCTTGCAACTTTGGTTTGCTTCGCTTGACGGTGTAAATTGTCTTCAGTGAGGTAGCGACTTGCAGGAGAGATTTCCACCCAAGCTTCCGTATCGCGAACATGATTTTCACTTAGGACTTTCCAAATCCATGCAATTTGTTCTTTCGCATTTATCCAAGCAGGTACGGTATCTGTCATCGTTAATACACCGCAGACTTTATCTTTGATATAGATACGGTTGGTGCATTGACGGTGTTCGGGACAAGAGCTTTTTCCTCTTTCTCCCGCGATTAAAATTGTTGTTGAATGTTTAAACGAATTTTGAATTTCTATTAGTGTGTCTTCTTTTAAAACTAATAATTGCGGAATTTCTGGAGGATTATATTGATTAAAGCGACCCCATAACCACGACCACAATTCAATATCATTGAGGGGTTGTATTTCCAATCCAGCTTTAGTATTAAATAACATTTCCCATTGTAGAAAACCTTCCGTATAAGCTTTCATCAAAACTTGACTCAGAAGCTGTTCCTGTCGCTGGGAAATGCGTCCGGTAAAGTTATCTAATAAGAAACGTCCCGATTTTGCTACTTGGTAAATTAATTTAGATAAAAGGTCGCTTCTATTTTCTCCTAATGCATCCGCAGTCCAAGTACAAAAAACAATTTGTTGCCAAGTTGACCTTGTTCCTTTTCGAGTTAATTCTTGAATTCGAGCTTGTTCGTTACGAATTAAAATTGTTGGGAGTGGCAAAGTAGAACCTGCGGTAATTTTATTCAGTTGTTCTTGTCTCATCGAATCATCCGAATATCTTCCCAAAAGGAAAGTACATTTCTCTCCTGGAAGGATGAATTTCATAGCTTCGGAAATACCAGTGGATATTGCGGTAACTTCTTCTGGGTAAAGTTGGTCGTGTATTCCCTTAATTTGAAATGCAAAAACTACTTGAAATTGATTTTCTTCGGAAATATCACCTTTATTTAATAAAAACCCTCCGATACAGCGATTATCCCTTTCAATCCTAACCATACAGCAAAGGTCAAGTTCGTTTTCAAAGGGGATATATTGTAATTTTTGATTCAATTTGCTAGCGTTAATTGTTTGTATTTGAGTTTTCATTATCTCCTCTCATTTTTGAATTTATTTCTAACTTTTCTAGAAATTAAAGGAGACACATAAATCGCCCCACCAATTATCCAATTTTTACCTTTAGGCTTACGAAAACGATTGACGTATTTATCTGGGTCTTTTCCCGTCACAAACCACCAACTAATAATCAACCAAAAACTAATAACTGCGACTTTAGGAATCCCCCAACCTAGTAAACCGTCAAAGATAAAATAGGAAATTGTGATAATTGCCAGCCACGGCATAATTTGATTGGCTGGAACGGGACCAAACCCTGCTTGTTTTCCTAATATTCTGTTTACCTTGATTACTTCTCTCTCTTGCAAGATTGCTCACCCTCCTGTTGTAGTTCCGTTTCCGATGAACAGGAATGTGATAACATCGATGGTTAAAATTATTCCAATTGCTAGACCAGCTTGAGTGGCTATTGGTCTCCAATCATTACCTTGCTGTGCTTGGTTATAGGCAAATAACGCTGCAACTCCTACTAATAGTAGAAACACTCCACGAATCGCATTGAAAACGAGTGCGATCGCTTGCGGGTCAATAGAACTTGTCCCTCCTGTTGAACTCTGTTCAGCGATGTTTGTAAGATATTGTTCTAATCCACTCAAAAATATTGCCTGGGCTGGCATTTCAAAGATTGTCAAGGTTGCTGTAATGCCGATAATTAACCCTGCTATTTGCCAAAAGTGAATCTTATTTTTAACTAAATGATTTAAGTAAGGGATAAGGATAATTAACCTACTTAAACAGTAGAAAAATAGAGATAAAGATAGGATGATTACGACTAATAATGGTTCGCGGATAGCTAAATAAATCAATCCAATTCCAATAGATAAGCTTGCAATGCTATCAGCCTTATTCCACCTAATTATCTTCATGATAATGAATGTATTTGGGTTATTGTTAGGGTATTGATATGGGTATTTTGTAGACATAATCAATTATTTATATCTCCAGATAAGACTCATTAATATTGCTTACACTTGTTTTTGACTGATGTGGGGCTGTGGATTTACAAGCAAGATTTAAAGATTGAATTTGTCTTTGGTTGAAATCGCACTGTTCAATACTCCAACGGTTGTATTTAGCGTCAATTAAATTTGCAATAAATACTGGTTGTATTGAGTCAGCAGCAGAGGTAATTTCAAATCCTTTCAACGAGGCAGATGAAATCGTATCTCCAAATCCATCTGTTTGAGCAGCTTCAAAGTAAAAATGGTATCGTTTATTAGATTCTGGGTCTTTCCATTTAAAAGATTGGGGAGAATCACCCGCTTTCAAAGTCATAAATTCTTCTGGTAGAACTTGTTGAAAGCGTTTAATTATTGCTAATCCAGCATTTTGAATATCTGGTTTATCTTCAGCTTGCAGGGTATCAGTGACAGAAATTCCTGTTTTTAACCCCAATCCAGTTAGCATTAACCCGTTTACTTCATGTTGATTTGCTAACTGACTAACTGCGTTGATTAAGCCAGGATTTCTTTTCTTTAATCTAGAAGTAGGCGTTTCAATTATTTGATTAGTCTCGGAATCATTTGGATTAATAATGTGTTGGTCTTCGACTTGTAAGCCAGGATTTAGGATTATTTCACTTGGCGATGATGACGGAATAGTAAGGTTCCCTTGTCGGTTTGTGGCTGCTATCTCAATCTTTGTAGTCGCTTGTGAGTAAGGAATAATATCACC
>NZ_JAYGHN010000090.1:0-6260 GCF_034931845.1 Calothrix sp. UHCC 0171 | reverse complement strand
CAACCGAAAGGTAGAAATTGGATGAGTGGTGGAGCAATTTATATATCCCCTTTATATTCTCGCAGTATTCGCAGGAAATTAAAACTTCAAAGAAGATTATGAAAGCGCAAATACCGATTATAGATTACCAAGATTCAGATAATAAAAAATCACAATATATTCCCTTTGAAAATGAACTCGACCTTTGTTGTATGGTTCGGATTGAAAGGGAGAATCGCTGTATCGGTGGGTTTTTATTAAATCAAGGTGATATTGCCGATGAAAACCAATTCCAAGTAGTTTTTGCGTTTCAAATTAAAGGTGTTCATGACCAACTTTACCAAGAAGAGGTCAATGCAATATCAACTGGTATTTCCGAAGCGATGAAATTTATACCTCCTGGGGAAAGATGTACATTTCTGTTAGGAAGATATTCGGATGATTCGATGAGACAAGAACATCTGAACAAAATTGCCGTAGGTTCTACTTTGCCACTCCCAACTATTTTAATTCGTAACGAACAAGCTCGAATTCAAGAGTTAACGCGAAAAGGAGCGAGGTCAACTTGGCAACAAATTGTGTTCTGTTCGTGGACTGCGGATGCATTAGGAGAAAATAGGAGCGACTTTTTATCTAGATTAATTTACCAAGTCGCGAAATCGGGACGTTTCTTATTAGATAACTTTACCGGACGCATTTCCCAGCGACAGGAACAACTTCTCATTCAAGTTTTGATGAAAGCTTATACGGAAGGTTTTCTACAATGGGAAATGTTATTTAATACCAAAGCTGGATTGGAAATACAACCACTCAATGATATTGAATTATGGTCGTGGTTGTGGAGTCGATTCAATCAATATAACCCTCCAGAAATTCCGCAGTTATTAGTTTTAACAGAAAACACAGATGATGGAATTAAGCTAATAGAAATTCAAAATTCATTCAAACATTCAACCACAATTTTAATCGCGGGAGAAAGAGGAAAAAGTTCTTGCCCCGAACACCGTCAATGCACAAACCGTATCTACATCAAAGATAAAGTTTGCGGTGTATTAACAATGGCTGATACCGTACCTGCTTGGATAAGTGCAAAAGAACAAATTGCATGGATGTGGAAAGTCCTGAGCGAAAATCACATCCGAGATACGGAAGCTTGGGTAGAAATCTCCCCTGCAAATCGCTACCTCACCGAAGATAATTTACACCGTCAAGCAAAGCAAACCAAAGTCGCAAGGGAGCGAGCTTTTCTTAAGGGAAGCGGTAGGGACGTGGGTGCGGAGATAAAACAGGAGGAAAGTTTTGACGCGCAGAAGAAATTATACAAAGGTGCTCTTCCTCTCAACTGCGCGGTGGTGTTTCTGGTTTATCGGGAAAACGCTGAAAGCTTGGATTTAGCCTGTGATTTGCTCTGCAACAGCTTTGGTACAGCCAAAGTCGTGCGGGAAAAACACATCGCATCACAAATCTGGTTAGAAACTTTACCCATCACCTGGAGACGAATTTTACACTCCAGTTCGATTTTGAGCGAACGTCGATTGGTGTTGGAAAGTGAAACTGTTGCAGGAGTTTTACCGCTAACCCTTCCCAAACCATTGGATAGTCAGGGTGTGGAATTTTTGACTAATCGAGGAGGTAAACCAGTTCATGTTGATTTGTTCAGTAATACCCAACATGCCTTGATTACAGGAAAAACCGGTTCTGGAAAATCTGTCTTGTTGTGGCGATTTATGCTCGATGCACTGTCGCAGGGAATACCTGTGGTGGGGATGGATATCCCCGCAGCCGATGGGGAGAGTTCGTTTAAAACAGCGATCGCACTTCTTGGAGATGCGGGTGCATATTTCGATTTATCCCGTGCTTCCAATAATTTGATGGAACCTCCAGACTTGAGAAGTTTCGACCCAGAAGACAGAGCATCCCGGATGAAGTCCTGGCGTTCATTTATACGTCATGGGACGGTTGGATGCTCCACATTTAGCGCAGAGGGTTGATGCGATTTTATTGCGATCGCTCGAAATCTTTCTCAGCGACCCCGATATCATCGAACGCTACAATCTCTCATTTTCTAAGGGTTGGAAATCTCCCGAATGGCAGGATATGCCTACTTTAAAAGATTTTAGCCGTTTCTGTTCGACCGCTCGACTCAATATTTCTAAACCCGAAGCAATTGACCATCAAGCAATAAATCAAATAACCAGTCAGATTGCAGCATTGTTAGTAAGTCCATTGGGGAATGCGATCGCACTTCCGAGTAGCTTTTCTCCCGAACCGATGGTTAAGTTTTATGCACTGACTGGGCTAAGTAATGACCAAGATTCCTACACAATGGCTGTTGCAGCGAAAGCAGCATGTTTGCGTATCGCTCTTTCCTACCCGAAAAGCCTATTTATCGGTGATGAGCTTTCGGTGTTGTTCCGTAAGGATGGATTCAGCGCGATGGTAGGTGAACTATGTGCTACCGCACGTAAAGACGGGTTGAGTATAGTTTTATCCAGCCAAGACCCGGATACAATTTGTCAATCTTCGGCAGCTGCAATGATTATGCAAAATATCAGTTATCGAATTAAGTAGGTGGGCAAAAGTTTTACAGCATACTAAGTTAATAATGATACTTAACAAATTAGTGCGATATGTTACTTTGATATGGATACAAATCTCACAATTCCAGCAAAGTATTCAATTATGACGAGAAAATCTGTAGAAAATATTATCAGAGATTATCTTGCAGATAATTTATCAATAATATCCAGCAATTTATCACTCATACAAAAAGAATATTATTTACCTAATAGGTTAGGTACACGTGGTTTTATCGACATCTTAGCGAAAGATAATAAAAACAACTATGTCATTATTGAAATCAAACGATCAAATGAAGCGTCCAGAGAAGCATTACATGAAATATTGAAATATGTTGAAACTTTAAAACAAAATAAAGAGGTAATTGAATCGGAAATTAAAGTCATAATTGTATCTACTGAATGGAAAGAATTAATAGTACCATTTTCTTCTTTTGCTAATAGAGTTAACTTTTATATCCAAGGCATATTAATTGAAGTTAATGATGTGAATTATCCTACCTCAGCAAAAGAAATATCACCTTTAAAATTAAAAGATGAGCGTTTATTTTCTCCTGCACACATGATTAGGCTATATAAAAATAAGCAAAATTTACAGAAAGGCATAGAGAGTCATACAAATACATTTAGGGTGAAAGGAATTGAGAATTTTGTTTTGTTGATATTAACTCCATCTGAAAATCATAAAGATTTAGTATTTCCAGAATATAGTCAAACGATTCAAACTTTAAGTTCAACTCTAGATATTGTTAATTATTCAATAGAGCCTTATATGATTTATTCGGCATTTGTACGTTTATCAAAAGAAGAATACTTAGAACAAATTCGTAAGCACCCAGATTATTATGAAGAACTTTTATCTTCTTTAGAAGAAGAATTAAATGATAACGAAATATATTCTAAATACGAAGATTATTTGCTAGATATAAAGCCTTATCCTTACTCCGATTATGTTGAAATATCCTATCCCTCAAAGTTTCGTCATAAATTATTAGAAGACGAAGGTTGGAAAATAGAAGAAATACAAAGATTTGGCACATTAAAAGATAATGAACTTTTACAAGATTCAGTGATTCTTTCGGAAATAGCAGGTAAATCTGGAATAGATGGAGCTATATTTGATTGTTGCTCAGATTCAAAAGATAATGCTAAAATTGAAGAGATGAAAAAAGGTGCAAAAAGAGTTCTCTGTGAAAATAAAGTTTGGCTTAATCATATTAAGTTGATTCTGGAGCATCATATTGAAAGCGAAAATAAGCATTCTTTTGATATTGCACTGAAAATATATTCACCTAATAACATTTTATTTTCTATATATAAGCAAATAAAAGAAAATAATAATTATTTATGGCTGCCATGTTATAAGTTATCATTATATTTCTCTGATAAAAAACAAAAGTCTTATTTTGGGACTATTGAATGGAATGGTAAAAAAGCTGATATAGATAATCTTATAAATAAATACTATCAAGGTAAGCCATCTTCTCTTGCTCTTCCTGTATTTTGGGGTGGTTATGAAGAAAATAATTCTCATATAATGGAAGAGCTTGGTTTTAGTTTTGGAACTATTTTATATGAACTTGTAGAAAAAGATGTAATGATAAAATACGATTTTAATGCTTCTAATTATTGCTTTGTACCTACAGATACAAATCGTACTCCTTATGATGGCATAAATAATTTTATATTCAAAAATAAAGATTTTGTTCAGAGGCTTATTCATCATTTTGAAAGCATTCCAGTTGTGTAATCATGTCGTCATTCCGAGTAAGCAGAACCACTCGAAGAAAGCGAAAACCCGTTAATTCGGTTTGCGATCGCATCGCTTTTAGTTGGTAGTGTAATGGGTTTCGGTTGGATGGTATGGTCTATTTTCCTAGCACCTAAACCTATTTATTTTTCTAGATTGACAAGTTTTAAAATCAAGTGTCACCTATCGCAAGTTATATTTGGTGCGTAACGTCCCATTTATACCAAACCCATAGGAATAATTATTCAGAATATCAATCATCCAAAACGATATGGATGTAACTCATAAAAAGATTCTTTCCCTAAAAGGGGTACATATTCCTTCACCAGCTTTGATAAATCACCTGAACGACCAATTTCCATCCAGTCATCGATCAAGCTTAAAAAGCAAAATCTTTCGATTGTAAATACGCGTTTTTCTTTATCGATTAAAACAAACCTCAACATCGGTGAATAGGTAAGCATACTGTTTACCGCAGCTTCAATATCGATATCATTTCGCGATGGTGATAATGAATATATATCCAGTAATTTGTCTGGATTTTGGTCGGGAGTATAGATGGTAATTATATTTTTTTTGATATCAATTCTACAGTATTTTAAATCGGAAAACTTTTGCATTCCCAGTTCGGTGATCGCAGCTTCACCTTCGGTAATGATTTTCGGCTGTATTTTTTGTAAAAATACTTGGGCGTTAGGGTTTTCATAAATTTCAAAACCATCTGGAATGGTTTCGACTAAATTCCCTTCGCTGTTCATGGCAAAGTAATATTTTGGCTTCCCGGTTTTGGTCGTACCTTCGTGGAGATAATATTTTTGACTTTTACGGTTGATGTATTCTACAGCCATAAAATTTTCCCTTATTTATGCACGCTTTGCCAGAAATGTCGAATCATCGCCATAATGCAGCTTGATATAACCTTCAACAGTATTTTCATCTTGTAATTTCAACCAACCACTTCCAGAAGCTTCATCACACTCGTCATTTCCTTCCCAAGTAAATTCTAATTTTTCTTGAGAGCTATCCTTGGTATAAGTGCCATTAATACTGCCGCAGACTAAACCAAATTGAAAGTCCCCATCCCCAGCTTTGTTTATTTCTATATAGGCTTGAACTTCCATGTTGAAGTAGTCTTCCTCCCACATGGACATTTCATAAATATGCCAATTACCAACAAGTTTTGCCATTGCTTATTTCCCAATTATTTTGTCAATTTCTCGATTTAATATTTTACCGCGATCGCATAGCGATTCAAAACGATTTTCGCCTAATTTATATAGAGCCAAAGCCGCATTACTTACCCTTATTTGAAGAAATATCACCAAAGGTATTATTTCCACCAATCACATTGACGATATTTCCCACATCTCCGCATTTCCCTGCTTCTTCTAACAACAACTGCACCAAAGCCGTCGATTTTCCTGAACCTGGACGACCTCGTGCATATTTCCGCAAACCCTCCAGAACATTGAGATTTTCCCGCGTTTCCCTTGCTTCGGGTAATAGTTCTCTGTCAGGTTGAATGGATTCTGATTGAATTGCAATCGCCTGCAAGTCAAACAACAGCGATTTGATGGGTTGCTCGTCCGTAATTTGTCGATCACGGTTTTTACCCACCACATCAGTGATGGTGTAACTATACCCCCACTGAGCATATTTCTGACAAATCGATTCGAGATAGGGCTGCCAATCAATCACTGCTATCCCTTACACACGAGCAGAAATGGTTAAATATGACACTTAATACGATACTTAAGAATTAGGATAGCGTAGCGATCGCTCTCCCCCGGATTTGCTTAACAACAAGAAAATCAACGTTCTGCTATGATGTAAGTACATAACGTACATACGCCATGAGTAATCCTTATAAAATTCGCAGCACCAAAATTGGTAACAGTGCTGGATTCCGTCTGCCAGCAGAATTTTACCGCGAATATCCCCAGTTTGCTAAC
>NZ_JAYGHN010000089.1:0-6425 GCF_034931845.1 Calothrix sp. UHCC 0171 | reverse complement strand
TGTTGACATTGCATTTCAATTTATTTTTGAGTGTATTTTTGGCATCCCAAAGTGATTCTCCTTCATGAGACGATTCGCGATCGCCATTTTCAATCAATAGCAATATTCGATATAAATCTAAATTTGATGCAAATCTAAAACGCTATTTCCTGTTGTTGATGGCTGGGATAAGAAGCTTTCAAATCATTAATAAATTGAGCGATCGCATTCACCCCAGTACAAAGCATTCCACTCGCAGCACGATATCCGCGAGAACTCCATCCGCTCCAGCCAAACTTTTCTCCAATCTCCCCAAACTCAGCCACAACAGCATCTGATTCTTGATTGTTACTCATTTGCAGGCGAACAAGTTCTTGTTCTTTTTGAGATAGCACGTTATTTAGGCGATCGACTTCCCGCATTAAAGGCTCGATCGCTTTCTCAATTTCTTTGTTGACAACCCTTGCTGCTTGCTTGTTCAGGGTATTTTCCCAATTATCTGTTCGTGAATTGGAATATTCGAGAGCTTTTTCTAATTCCGCGACTCGTTGTTCGAGTTGTTGATTTCTGGTTTGCAATGCTTGGAGCGATTCTCGTTCCGAGAGGCTTCGCCAACGCACTTCATCCTCTTTCGCTGCAAGTTGTGTGAGTAAATCTTGGTTTTTCTGTGCGATCGCACGAGCATGTTCTTGCGCTGCTTGGATTTCCCGTTTTGCCGCTTGCAGCGCAGCATCACGAATTTCGATAAACCGTCCCTGCTCAGACTCAGCTTTTTCGCGGTTATACTGAGCGATCGCATCTGCAATTTTCTGTTCCACATCAGCTGCGGTAAACAATTCCTGAGAATTAGACTTTCTCACTGGCTGTTGGGCTTCTGGTTGAATTTGATGGGGTTTGAGCAGGTGTTTGACTTCCATTCCCTGGGAAACAGTGTGGTCGAGCAGTACCCAAAAATCTTCCTCTCGCTTGGACATGATTATCCCGCTATGTCCGTTCCATCCTGCATTATCTTCTTTGACAACAATCCGCATTCCTGGGGCTAATTCCGCAGTTGGCAAAGCTGGAGTTTGACTTATTTTTTCGCTTGATGCTTGTTTCTTCTCTCCCTCTTTCGCTCTCTCACTCCCGCTTTCCTGCGTAACCTGTGCTGCTGTTTTCTTACCCGATCGCACTAATTCTTTGACTAAATCGTGGCTGACTTTGGTTAACTGTCGCAGTGCAGAAACGCTCCAGTTCTGTACGTTTTGGCGGATTAAACGCTGCGATCGCGCTGGCAATTTCTCGAACCAAGCATAAATCTCCATCGCAGAGGAGGCGATATAGCGTGATGCACCAAAATCAGGCGAGGCAAGCCATTCAGAAAATACTTTCTTGCCATTGGGGCAAAATGCAAGGCAGTCGAAGTAGAAATCTTGGAGCGATCGCCCTATTTCCAGCAACCCGTCGAAGGTTTGACGAACGAAACCAAAGAAACTGCCGAGGGTTGATTTAGCCTTGGTTTGTAAGTCTGGTTTGGCAAAGCGATCGTAGTCAAATGAATAGGTGACTGGAAGTTCGACACAAGGCATAATAAGGATACCTCCTGTTTACAGTGAGAACCATACCCTCCGGTTTTGATTGGTAGTCGATGCGGGGGGTTTTGGTTTAATAAAATTTAATCTCTTATAATTATACGTTAATTGCGTATTTATTTTTCATCAATAAAATCAGATAAATCGTTTTGTTTAACAAGCTCTCGAATTTGAAGAATTGTATCCTCCTTTTTTAAAGTTATGAGGATGTAATCCGGGCGACTGGAAAAATCTGGTCCCCAACCCTCTACAGTTCGTTCTGATAACCCTGTAGCCTTTGCAAGAAGCCTTACACATAATTTGTAATATCCACGTTCTCCTGGCTGTGGTGATTTAACCCATTTTCGGCAAAATTCAAGCGGTTCCAATTTTAGTTTCCTGAGTTCATCGCCTCCATAATGCACAATTGTCAGGGCTTGTAAAAGACTTATCAATCAATAAATACGTGATTTGCGTGTCTTGTGAACAAGGCGAGCGCCCGTTCCACCAAGAAAGATGCGATCGCTTTCTATTTATTTTAATTTTAATACAAGTTAGGATTAAATGTATACCGATATGAGATATATTTTAAACAATTCAAGATTTATTATATACAAGTTAGAATTGGCTTTATGGAATAAGCAGATGCCAGTACATTAGAGATGTTGAATTAATGTGCCTCAAACTTTGATTAGGTGGAGACTCAAAGAAATTATGGCTAGGTACAGCATTAAGGGTGTTGACCTGGCTCTGAAGTTAGATATTAGTACAAATGCTATGTCTAACTTGAGAAATTCTAAAACGATGCCGCGACTAGATGGGGTGGCATTAGATTTGTTGTGCAATGCCTTAAATGAGTTGGCACAGGATTTGGATAAACCAATTGCACCAGCAGATTTGCTCGATTACTCACCAAGTCAACTTAATTCGGTGGATGCGATCACGGTATTTAGCCTAACCAAACGTCGCCGCAAGAAGAAAGAAAAAGAAGTTGTGACGGGGAAAGTAGGCGATAAGGATATTATCAACGCCTCCTAAATTCATACATGGTGTTGGATGCAAAAGTTTTTTCAAGGGCGCTCCAGGAAAATTTTCCTGGAGCGTTTCCTGTAAGCAACAAGACGAATAAAGATTTTTGCTGTTGATCGCCGCCTTGCCAGGAGTTTTGATTTTACGGCTCACGCCTATAGGTGTGTGAAGCTTGTAAAATCAGGAATTTTTCAAATATGAAAAAGCCACACCAAATAAAAGCCGCACTCGACCAATTTACTGGCTCGACAGTTATCTACAAACACTGGCTTGGCTTGAAATATACTGAAGGGATTAAATATCTGGCAGATGAAACAAACTGCTATTGGCTAATAGATGCAATCTTCTCTCATCAAACAAAACAATTGTTGTCAAATGCCAACCTGCGGGAATTTCAAATTTGGCATTTACGAGTTGAGAATAATTCAGGCATCTTGATTTGCGAGTGGGATACGAATCAAGAAGTATTGCGCCAAGAAATCGAATATACGGATTTTCCACTAAGTCACATCAAGCTGTATTTGGTCGAGGGAACTCTCATCCTCCCTAGCGAATATTAATACTTGGGGGTAATCATGATACAAGCTATTAGCAAAGAGCAAATATTCGTTACTAATCTCGAACAATTTATGGGTAAAGCTGACGAATTTATCAAAATTTACTATTCGGGTGTTAGCGAAGAAAATCATGTTCGAGATATAATCCAGGATTTGCAAAATCTGATGTTGGATACAGATTTACACCAACTCAAAATTGATTATCAATATTGTCGAGAAAGAGCGGATTTATTTGCAGATTGTGATGACAATGCCTGGTTTTGAAAAGGCTAACGCCTAGAGCAAAATGAAGAATTAAGTGAGATTATCATTATGGCTACACGCAAACAACAAACAACTAATATCCAAACCATAGATAACTCGATTTTGGGAGAGTATGCTATTAGCGATTATTCCGAACGTGTATATTCCAAAGTTTACTATTCCATTCGTTCTCTGTGTGGGTTAGTTGCCAAACGCAGCTTGAAAGAAACCTTTAGTTGGGATGAATTCAAAGAACGATTTGCTAACGATTTCGGGAAAGTGGAAGAAAAGCGATTTTCTCTCGACCAATTGCTGGAATATGCTAATCGTAAATTTGGTAAAACCTTGGAAGATTTACTTACCGAACATGATATATCCTGGCAACGCAGACGCGAATATATGGAGCGGAACCAGGTTGATATTCAAACAGAAGTAGTTGCAGAAAGTACCAACTACTAACTCCAAATCAAATCCAATCAAACCTATAAATCCTCTGGCATTATCGATGCTGGAGGATTTTGATTTAAGGCACATTTCCGCTTCAAATAGTGTGCTTTTTATCCGAACCCAAATTTTGACAAAATTATTCATCTACTAGGAATATGCTACGAAATGGTTATGTCGTCTGGGAAGGTGCATCCTTAATTGATGGCTCTCCCATTGTTTTGATATTAACCGGTTTTGTTAACCCTACATCCAACCGCAAAACTGGAAGACAAATTCAATCTTGGATTCTTTCACAAAATTATGTTCCAACATACGCTGCAAAACATGGTTTGGATAATTCGATTTGTGGAAATTGCCCCTTAAAGTTGAGCAAAACTGGTAGTTGCTACGTCAATCTCCTCACACCAAATAATATTTATCGTTCCTATCTTGTGGGTAATTATCCAAAGTTTAGTGAGAGAGAATTAGCACTTTTAGAACACTATCGCTATCCAATTAGATTGGGTTCCTACGGCGACCCGACAGCAGTACCGTTAGAAGTTTGGGAGCCGATTATTTTGGCATCGGGTAAGCATACCGGATACACGCATCGGCATAAAAGTTGCGATCGCCGGTGGCAGAAATATCTCATGGCTTCTGTGGAAACTGAAGCTGATGCAAAACAAGCGCAAAATCTAGGATGGAGAACTTTCCGAATCATCGCTCGCGACTCACCATTGAGCGATAACGAAATACTTTGCCGACACACAGAAGATGACCGAAATAATTGCAGTACATGTCTTTTATGTGATGGGAAATCATCTAAACCGAATATTGCTGACAAAGCTCATGGATTGAATTGGAAAGTATCCAATTTTCTCAAATATCTGGGATCCACATCAAATTCAATTTAGCCAGATAAGGCAGGAATGAAAGTATGTTAAATCGTTTCTGCCTTTATTAGCTTCAAGACAAGAGTTTAAAAAAGCGATCGCGAGCAAAAAAGATGGCAGAAGTTTTGAGTACACCGCAATTTCAAGTATTAACTCATCAATATACTGGAGAAAAAACCGGAAGGATTTATTTTCCTGCTTTATTTTTGGCAGAGTTTCACGTGAATCTTGCCACCGGGGAGTATCCCCGTGGCAAAGTTCACACAAGTGTTACTAAATGGTTACAACAAAAGGAGATTATTTTTAGTGATACGGATGTAAAACAGTATGGGGATGGTTCATTTAGATTATATTTTCGGGTGAGTAATTGTTTGGAAGAGGAATATTTTCGATTAGTAAATATCCTCATGGAGAAAGCTATGAATTGAAGTTCTAGAAATGAGGGTAAATGTCAATGCTGTTAAAATATCATCATTAATTTAGCCGAGCGATACTCCCTCCGGGAGTGGCTTGTCGCCAACGCATACGAAGTGTGTCACGCTTGTAGTACAATAGTTCTGCTCCACATCTATAATTGATTTAAACTTCCCCATTGTCAATCATCTCGGTATAATATTTGCGCCCCGCAACTAAGCGAAAATGTCCAGTTCATACCAAGTCAACCAGCAAGCGAATAACGCCACTCCCAAACAGGAATCGATTACGGGAGTAGTAGAACGTTTGACTTTCCATTCCGAGGAATCTGGTTATACGATCGCACGGTTACAGCGCCCAAGAGTATCAGAATTGACTACAATTGCTGGTAACTTTGCAGGTATTCAACCCGGACAAACGCTGCAATTAAACGGGTTTTGGCGCGAACATCCCAGTTCAATTCGCAATTCGCAATTCGTAATTCGCAATTATTTATTCTTAAGTTTTTTGGTGGAGGCAACAAGTATTTTTCCAATAGTATGTGCTTCCTCTAATAGAGATTCAAACTTTTGTTTTTCTACTAGTTCTGATTCTATTAAAATTTCAAGCCAATACTCTGTTTCTCGCGCTTCTTTCAATGCTATTTCTAACTTACTTAAAAAATCTTTGTCAGATTGGGCAGATTGTGCTTCCCTGACATTAGCCCCCACAGAGGTTCCCGAACGAAGTAATTGTTTGGATAGTGTTCTGAGAACTCCTGGCTGCTCATCCAAAAAAATGCACGCTTTAATTATTCTAATTGCGAAGTTTTTAGTTCTATCTGTAATACTAATATTGTTAGCAAGCATGATGAAATTAAAACATCTTATTGGTTGATTATTATACAATTTTTCTTTCTTTAAAGCTACGGATATTAGATAACTTAAATTGCGAATTGCGAATTACGAATTGCGAATTGTTTGCTATTTCGCCAAGCCCAAACCAGCGCAATTATTCGCAATGCTCACCAAATCAACCTGGGGCATTATCCAAGTATGGAACCGATTTCCGATACTCCCAAATCCGATTGTTTATGGCATGGTGGAGGACAACAACCGGAGCATGGAGTCCAAGCAATTAGTGAGTTGATTGCAGACTTCCTTCCTACGTTGGGTTTTAATCCTGCGATCGATGTACAGGTATTAGCACCGATGACGCGGGGATTGGTGGGAACGCGCAATTTAAACAACGTATTACAGCAATTGATTAATCCTCCAAGTTCCGAGAAAGTCGAAGTGACAAGGGGTGGAGTGATTTTTCGGGTGGGCGATTCCTTCGGAAAGCTTCGCTAACGC
>NZ_JAYGHN010000088.1:0-6850 GCF_034931845.1 Calothrix sp. UHCC 0171 | reverse complement strand
TACCTAAAATAATGCGGAAAAAAGATAGCCCCGTCTTTTTAAAGCGGGGTGGTATTTTGACACCAAGAGGTTTGATCGATTATGTGGAATGAGCGATATAGCCAAACAGAATATGCCTTTGGCAAAAATCCTAACGACTTTCTAGTAGAAGTTATTCAACAGATTCCCAAGGGTATTGTACTTTGTTTAGCCGAAGGGGAAGGCAGAAATGCCGTTTATTTAGCACAGCAGGGATGTCAGGTGACTGCTGTCGATGCCTCTCCTGTTGGCTTAGAGAAAGCCCATAAATTGGCAGCAGAGCGTTCTGTAAAGATAGAAACCATCGTCACAGATTTGGCTGATTTTACAATTCAACCGAATTCCTGGGATGCGATCGTTTCTATTTTCTGTCACTTACCACCGAACCTGCGTGCTAATATCCATCGACAAGTGGTTTCTGGATTGCGATCTGGTGGTGTGTTTGTACTGGAAGCGTATACACCTCGTCAACTAGAATTCAAAACGGGAGGTCCGCCCAATGCCGATTTAATGATGGAACTGACAACGCTCCGGCAAGAATTGGATGGGTTAGAGTTTAAACAGACCGCAGAAGTTGAGCGAGAAATTCAGGAAGGACTGTTTCATCAGGGACATAGTGCTGTCGTACAATTACTGGCTATGAAACCATAATTAGCGCAGTGGAGACGATGGGAGGATGAGAAAATAATCACATCACGAAACATCTCATCTTACCTTCTTGCTTTAGTTATTTAAAGAACGAGAAGAAGCAAGAATTACTGACGCACTGCTGATACCTATTTTCATCAAGCAGGGTTTCAAGCATGATTGAGAAATTAAGCGATCGCGTAATCGGCTCACTTAATAACAGTTAAACGGCATAAAGGAAACATCAAGGAGCGAGATGATGAAAAAACAATGGTATGAATCTCTTTTTGAAAATTACGGATTGAAATATGATAATGAAAATTTCACACAGGGTACTGTTGGTGAATGCGATTTCATTGAAAGGGAGATAAATTTTGATAAGTCATTAAAAATATTAGACGTTGGATGCGGAACTGGCAGACATACAATTGAATTATCAAATAGGGGATATAACGTTACTGGGATTGACCTATCAGAAGCTCAACTTGCTAGAGCGAAGCAAAAAGCAGAAAGTTATAATTTAAAGATTGATTTTCAAAAACAAGATGCAAGAAATCTTTCATTTAACAATGAATTTGATGTTGCAATCATGCTTTGTGAAGGTGGATTTCCATTGATGGAAACAGATGAAATGAATTATGAAATACTCAATTGTGTGACAAAAGCACTCAAAGAGAATGGTAAATTGATATTTACAACTTTAAATGGATTATTCCCACTGTATAATTCTGTTGAAAATTTTTGCGCTTCAACAACAAAAGAAGGCAATGCCGCATATCGAAGCAATACATTTGATTTCATGACATTTCGAGACTACAATGTTACGGAATTTGAAGACGACTCTGGAAATAAAAAGACTCTTGAATGCAATGAAAGATATTACGTTCCCAGTGAAATTACTTGGTTGTTAAAGTCCCTCGGATATAAAGAAATTAATATATTTGCAGCAAAGCTTGGAGCATTTTCTAGAAATGACAAGTTGACAACCGAAGATTTTGAAATGCTGGTTATTGCTGAAAAATAACTATGAAACAAAAGCGCGATAAGCAAAGCTTAATGCCAAAGGCATATCGCACTCCCTACAAAAAAACCCACACGAACCACATTCGTTTTTTTTTACAATATTGTAGTTTGAAGGATGGGAAAAATTGTTGGCGATCGCAGCAAATCCTCACTCAAAGCATCGCACACAGTAACCAGCAGTAAGAGCGATCGCACCAAACCCTCACCAAAGGCGATCACAAAAATTTGATCCAGCATCCACAAGGCAATTCAGGCTAATGTTGTGCCTTGGCAAAAAAGAATTACTACCCTTCACAGGTAGTAATATGGAAACTTTCCTTAAGATAAGTCGTTAGAATCACGTCACCTATGCTGCATACCATTCCGTAATTTCTCGGTTTAAGATAGTACGTTTGGCAAAGATAAGATAGTACTGTCTTATTGTTTGACGTGAGTTGCTACAGTGACAAACAATCAATTAGCGTATAAAAAGTACCTGCTCATCGATCTGGATGGAACTTTGACTGATACGGTGGATGTTGCTCTAAAGCCTATGAAAGACGGGCAAATAGACACTGATTTGTCGCAAATTCGAGTATTTGAGGGAGCCGCAAGCTTTTTAGCAGAGGCAAGAAGTTTAGGTTTTGAATGTATATAGGACTAGTATTTGATTTATGAAAAAGAACCGTACATCTGAAGAGAGATAAAATCAAACATAGTGTTTGCGAGAAACCACTCAAACATCCATTTTAAATGAGAGAATGTTGGAATTAAAGCACAGAAACGCCGAACCCATGTTTTTGCTTGCAGCCAAATGTCTTCTATCGGATTTTGTGACGGGCAATTTGGCGCAAAACGTACACAATGAATTTTCCATTGCTCTGGGGATAAATCTCGGTTAATATCACTTAAAAAATCTTTAACTAGATTTGAACGATGATAGGAAGCTCCGTCCCAAAAAATAAGTAATCTTTGGTCGGGAGATTGGTCTAATAAATAATGTAAATAATCAATCGTGTTGTCGGAATTACCAGCCCTATAGGCTTTGAGAATTAACTTGCCATTGAGATAGTCAACGGCACCATAGTATGTCTGTTTCTCTCGTTCGTTAACGACCGCAACTGCTATCTCTTGGTCTGTTTTTCCCCAAACATAACCAGTTAAATCTCCCCATAGGAGATGACACTCATCTATTAGTAGTACTCTCAGTTTTCCTGCTTCTATTTCTTCTCTATTGCTTGCCAACAATGACATGATTTGTTTTTTTTTGCAGCAACAGCCTCCTCGTCAGCTTTCGGGTTCAAGGCAGTAGTTTTCTTCCAACTAATTCCTGCTGCATCAAATAAATCGTAATAGCTACGTTTCGAGTTGTATATTACATCATATTCAAATGCCAATTTGTACTCTAGTTCCCCAAGCTCCCAGATATCTTTCGTTTGTAACCAACTTAATACCTCTTCTCGCTGTTCATCGCTCAGGTAACTTTTTCTTCCCTTATGATTTAACCGCAGTCCCCATATCCCGTATTCTTGGTAAGCTTGTTTCCAGCTTGTTATGGAGCCTAGTGACACATCTAAAATTGTTTGAATTTCCTCGTACTTGTAGCCTTGATAAACCAACTTCACTGCCAAAGCTTTTCTCATCTCACGAGCATCCGGGCGATTATCTATAAACTCCTGTAACTCTGCGATCGCCCTTTGCACGCCTCCCAACGGGAGCATTGCTGTGTCAAACTCTTGTGGGAGTCTCGTTGCTTGTAGATGCTGTTTCCCCATTGTTCCCTGTTAGACAAATATCTTTCTGAGTATTATCTCGCAGTTTTTTTTCAGAAATCAAATATGATTCCTATAGTTCTATCTGATTCTCACCCCAGGTATGTAAACCCGATTGTAAGAAATCTTCTTGGAGGAATAACTGCGTTATCACTTGCAGATAAGCCAAATACATTAAAGACTCTTAATTTTCTTCAAGAATTAGGCATTGATAACTTAGAAAATCTTTGCTATGTATTGGGTGATTCTTGGTTGGATATTGAGCTTGGAAGAGGTTTACAAGTTCCAACTATACTAACTGAATTTTATGAAGCAAAAACTCCAGAGCTAAGAGATGGTATTGGCGATTACGTAAAGAATGTCAAAAGTGGTCCCACTTATTTTGCCAAAAACTATTCAGAAATTTTGGAGATTCTTAGAAATCCATTGCATAAATTGTTGTGCTTGGAAGCTGGGCTTAGAGGTGTTAGCAGCCACATAGCAAGAAAACCTTGTTCTGATATTTTTAAAGAAAGCAAGTGGTCTATTCATAGAATTTTAGCTCGCCAAGCCCCAGGTGAATGCGATCAATACAACACTACAGACAAGTATTTTGAGTTTAACCGAGTAGATAGAAGCGAACAATTGCTTTATGCAATACGAGATTCTGTTATTACTTATTTTGATTGGATTCTAAGCAATCAATCCTACTCTTGGGAAATATTTACCTATGTTCCAGATAAAGGAACAACGCAGCCTGCGAATAAAATGGGTGAGTTGTTTAACCTCATCTCAGATCAAATTCGGCAAAGAACATATAATTTAGCCTGCCTCAACATATTTGAATGGAATGATAAGGTTAGCTCATCCACCCGTAAACAGCCTACAGCAGCAGATCGGCATAGTTTTGTGGACAGTAACTTAAGCCTCCGATATGGAGTGGATGTCAGAGGCAAAAATGTCATAATACTAGATGATCAATACACTACTGGAGCTACCGCAGATGCTTTAACTGAGCAGTTATGGAGTGGAGGAGCGGAAAACGTTTTCTTCATTGCGCTATTTCATCTTGTAGCAAATGTAAATAGCAATAGGCTATGTCCTGTTTGTAGTAAGCCAATACAGCTTAAAATCAATAGAACTACTGGTGAAAAATTCTACTCCTGTGTTCCACCTAAGTTCAACGGCAATGGGTGTGGATACAACGATAGCGGTAAACTTTGTCCTGTATGCTCGGAAAATGGAATGAGCAAGTACATGAGAATAAAAAAGAATAGTCAAAATGGTAAAGAATTCTACTCTTGTGTTCCACCTCAATATCACGGTAACGGATGTGGCTATACGGAGAATATAGGATGAAATGTAATTGTGAAGTAAGCTTTGCAATTCTTGCGCTTTCTCAACTAAAGCGCATAGGAGCAATCTTTATCAAGAAAAATCTCAGTTCTATACGGCAAAAACATCGTTGGTTTTACTCAACTACTGAAAAAAGTATTGAAAACCTTTTAACTTTAGTAAAAAAGAAATATTCACTTTCGGAAATTCAGGAAGCTATTTCAAAAGCAGAAGAAATTTTGGCTGAATGTGAATCTAATCAAATTGGATTCATGTCTATTATTGATGAGAATTATCCCAAAAAATTGCTTGAAATTAAAGATTCTCCTCCTGTACTTTTCTTTCGTGGAAATTTGTCCTTGCTTACGGTAGATGCTGTAACAATTATTGGAACAAGAAAACCCAATGACAACGGAAAGAGAATAGCTGAGAGGGTTGGAAAACACTTTGCTTCAAAAGGTTGGGTAATTTGCAACGGTTTGGCTGATGGTATAGATACGTTTTCAATCTTAGAACAAGAGAAGTTTTGCTTTGCAAAGGTTATTGGAGTAGTAGGTAGTGGGCTATCTAGCTCCGCTTTTCGTTCATTGCCCAAGCAATCTATTGCCAATATTGACTATGTGCTTGAAAAAGAAGGGCTTATTCTGTCTGAAATGCCTCCTTTAAAAAAACAAGATACTTTTTCGGTAGTCAAGTCTTGTCGAATTCAAGCAGGTATTGGAAAGGGAATAATTCTTATACAAAGCCCTCTAGATGGAGGATCAAAATTTACAGTCAAAGCTGCTGTTGATTCCAAAAGACCTCTGGGTGTTATCCGTCCTGTAAAGTCAGATATAAACAGGGAAGATTATGCTGCTAATATAAGAATTATTGAAGGTGGTGTTAAAGGTTTAGGTGAATTTGTAGAGCTAAAAAACTGCTCAAATCCTAAAATATTTGTTCTTTCCAGCAAAGAGTCATATCCAGAGTTTGAGTTGGAATTGGAACACAGTAACCAGGTACTTAAACTCAATATCTAAATCTAAATTTGGGTCTAATAACCATGTTGCACCGAATAGTAAAGATTTGTGGTTGGTGATGCAATTATCTGCCACCACTGAACAGGAAGGAAGGTTGTCTGTTGCGCGATCGCACTCCCTACAAAAAAACACGAACCACCCCAAACCATCAAATCCCCAACTTCCTCAAAATCCCCTTCGTGGAAACAATATGCTTATCCATTCCCAATTTTCCCGGCTTAATCCCCAACGCTAACCCAATTAACTCAGTAATATAAATCACAGGCAAGTTATAACTAACACCGTATTTCTTCTCAATATCCGGCTGTCTCAATTCCAAATTAGTAGAACACAAGGGACAAGCAAGGACAATACAATCTGCACCGAGAGATTTAGCCTCATCCAATAGCCGCTTCGTCAATTCAAAAGCTACATCTTCCTTGGGGACTAAAATTGGTCCACCACAGCATTTTGTCTTAGAACGAAAATCCACCACCTCTGCACCACAAGCTTCAGCTAATCTATCCATCGACATCGGGAACACTGGAGAATCCCATCCGGTGATATCTGCTGGTCTAGTTAACAGACAACCATAATAACAAGCAACTTTCAAACCTGTGAGGGGCTTTTTAACTTGATTAGCAATATCCAGGTCATTCGCTAAGACATCCACCACATTTCTGACTTTAATATTATTACCAGAAATAGACATACCCATATCTGTAAGAATAGTGGTAATTTTCTGCCGTTCTTGCTGATTTTCTAATGCTTTCGCTGCTTTCGCTGACTTATTGTAACAACCAGAACAAGCCGCTAATAAATCCGTATTTTGATTTTGTGCCAAAACCACATTCCTCGCTGCTAAAGCCATCCCCACATCATGGGAAACACCCCCAGCGATAGAACCCCCACAACAAGACCAATCTTGCAGTTCTTCTAGTTCAATTCCCAGCTCTCGCATCACCACTTTTGTTGATAAATCGAACTCCTTCGCAGTGGTATGCAAACTACATCCCGGATAGTAAGAATATTTCATGGTTGGTTTACCTTTGCTAATGCTTGACTAAATTTCTGGGGTTCTTTAACTTGGGCTGGTAATGGCGATAATTTACCTCGTAG
>NZ_JAYGHN010000087.1:1248-7039 GCF_034931845.1 Calothrix sp. UHCC 0171 | reverse complement strand
AAATGTTGTGTCGGCAAGTTGAATATTAAGAACACTAACCACTTCTTTATGACCAATATTTCGGATAACAAGTACGGTTTGTGAAAGTAAATAACCGTTACTGCCTAAGAACAGGGCGATTACTAATGGGTAAATAAAAGAAGCTGCCAATTCCGACCATAAAAATCGCTTTTCTTGGTAATCAGCAGCCATTTTGATAGCTAAGAGAATAATACTTAATGCAGCTAAAGTTGTTCCTAAATTACACAATCCAGCCCATAATGCACCCGATGGATTAACTACATCTCCCCAAACTTTATTCCAAGACTCAACAGTTTGCTTACTGAGTTCAATGCTACTTCTCACTAATCCAATTCCAACGCTGGAATCGGAATAATTATCTGGTTGTGTAACTTGGGCGATGAAGCGAGGGAGAATCATAGTTAATTATTTGAATTAGGAAAATTTTCGTTAAATACGGAATCACCTGGCATTACGAATAACGAACCTTGAGATATTGCGCTATTACCAGTTGCGATCGCACTTTGTCTTTCTCTTGTATTTACCGCATTCAATTCCTGTGCGACTTGCGCTGTTAAAGTTAACCCCAAAGCCCTATCCTGTCTGGCTTGGGATGCTTCCTGTAATTGCAAATCAGCAATAGTTGAATTACTTTTTAATTGTCGAGAAATATTTTGTAAAATTTGCTGGGAAGTATCAGAATTTTGCGAATCCTCCGACATTTGGTTAGATTCAAGTTCAGAATTAGCACTTTTATCCAGCGTTAATTTAGATTCTTGTTGAGCATTTTTTGAAAGTGTTTTTATTTGAGCAAATTCAATTGCTCCTACTCGTTCGCTTTGGTTTGCTAAATCCTGACGAATTGCGTAGGAATTAGGAATTTTATTCTCCAATTTGTTTGCTGTAGCTCCATCTTGGGGTAAAGAGCCTTTCATTATGTCGCTGACAACTTGACCTAAATCAGGAACTTCAACCGAGCCGATCGCGTTTTTTATCATTTGGGAAATATTACCGAAAAAGTCACCACGAACAAACGAGCGGACATCATTTATAAATGCTTGAATTTCCCCCGATGAGTTTTTATTGAATGTGTCGGTAGCAGTTTGGGAAACTTCTCGATTCTGGCTTGTATCTGAAGTCGCTGCAAATATTGGATTAATTGCACAAAAACTGACGCTTATAACTGCAATTCCGATAATGGAAATACTTTTGATTTTTACTTTATATCTTTTCGATATTAAGTTTCTATTTCTCTTCTTATTCCTCGGCATAATTAGCTCCTTTTTGAATTTGGATTAATTCCTTATTTGACTTTATTGATTCAACGTATATTTTCGTAAAATCAGCTAATCCCTGTAATTTCCCTTTCAAAGTATTGGGATATTGAGATAAGATTTCTCGACGGGTAATCCGTTCCTCCTGATTTGTTGCAACTGCTGCTAGAGACATTTCTCCCGGATAAAATCGAGTTTGCCAAAAACGTCCCCCTTTCTCAATTAGCCAGCATGAATACAAATCCGAATGTCGGGGAAAAAAGGATTCGGAAGCATTTTGAGCGATGATTTCTACAGGATACGAAAGATAATTTTGAAACGATGTAACTGCATTTGAAGTAATACAACCAGTGATGCGGTAACTGATATTTTGCATAATCATTGCAGCTGCGGAAGATTGACAAATTGTATCCGGGTCTTGGCTGGATAAAACTATACTTAACCCGTCTTTACGTGCAGTAGCACAGAGTTCCCCCACCATTGCGCTGAATCCATCCTTACGGAACAACACCGAAAGCTCATCACCGATAAATAGGCTTTTCGGGTAGGAAAGGGCGACACGCAAACATGCGGCTTTTGCTGCAACAGCCATTGTGTATGAATCTTGGTCATTACTTAGCCCACTTAGTGCGTAAAATTTAACCATTGGCTCTGGAGAGAAGCTGCTAGGAAGTGCGATCGCATTCCCTAATGGACTTACTAACAACGCTGCAATCTGACTGGTTATTTGATTTATCGCTTGATGGTCAATTGCTTCGGGTTTAGAAATATTGAGTCGAGCGGTCGAACAGAAACGGCTAAAATCTTTTAAAGTAGGCATATCCTGCCATTCGGGAGATTTCCAACCCTTAGAAAATGAGAGATTGTAGCGTTCGATGATATCGGGGTCGCTGAGAAAGATTTCGAGCGATCGCAATAAAATCGCATCAACCCTCTGCGCTAAATGTGGAGCATCCAACCGTCCCATGACGATGACTCCCAAAGCATTACGTATAAATGAACGCCAGGACTTCATCCGGGAGGCTCTCTCTTCTGGGTCGAAACTTCTCAAGTCTGGAGGTTCCATCAAGTTATTGGAAGCACGGGATAAATCGAAATACGCACCCGAATCTCCCAGTAGTGCGATCGCTGTTTTAAACGAACTCTCCCCATCGGCTGCGGGAATATCCATTCCCACCACAGGTATTCCCTGTGACAGTGCATCGAGCATAAATCGCCACAACAAGACAGATTTCCCAGAGCCAGTTTTTCCCGTGATTAAGGCATGTTGGGTATTACTGAACAAATCAACATGAACTGGTTTACCTCCTCGATAGGTCAAAAATTCAACGCCCTGACTATCCAATTCTTTGGGAAGGGTTAGCGGTAAAACTCCTGCAACGGTTTCACTTTCCAGTACCAATCGACGTTCGCTCAAAATCGAACTCGAATGTAAAATACGTCTCCAGGTGATGGGTAAAGTTTCTAACCAAATTTGCGATGCGATGTGCTTTTCCCGCACGACTTTAGCTGTACCGCAACTATTACAGAGCAGGTCACAGGCTAAATCCAAACTTTCGGCATTTTCCCGATAAACCAGAAACACCACCGCGCAGTTGAGAGGAACAGCACCTTTGTATAATTTCTTCTGCGCGTCAAAACTTTCCTCCTGTTTAATTTCCGCTCCTACGTCTCTACCACTTCCCTTAAGAAAAGCTCTTTCCCTTGCAACTTTGGTTTGTTTTGCTTGACGGTGTAAATTATCTTCTGTGAGGTAGCGATTTGCGGGGGAAATTTCCACCCAAGCTTCTGTATCGCGGACATGATTTTCGCTCAATACTTTCCACATCCATGCAATTTGTTCTTTCGTATTTATCCAAGCGGGTACGGTATCAGCCATTGTGAGAACACCGCAGACTTTATCTTTGATGTAGGTGCGATTGGTGCATTGACGGTGTTCGGGACAGCTACTTTTTCCTCTTTCTCCCGCGATTAAAATTGTTGTTGAATGTTTGAATGAATTTTGAATTTCTATTAGTTGCAATCCACTATTATTATCTTCCTTTAATACCAGAAGTTGAGGAATCTGTGGAGGGCTATATTGATTAAATCGACTCCACAACCACGACCATAATTCAACATCATTGAGGGATTGTATCTCCAATCCAGCTTTTGTGTTAAATAGCATTTCCCATTGTAGAAAACCTTCTGTATAAGCTTTCATCAAAACTTGACTAAGGAGTTGCTCCTGTCGTTGGGAAATGCGTCCGGTAAAGTTATCTAATAAAAAACGCCCTGATTTTGCTACTTGATAAATTAATTTAGATAAAAGGTCGCTTCTATTTTCTCCAAATGCATCCACAGTCCAGGTACAGAACACAATTTGTTGCCAAGTTGACCTTGCTCCTTTTCGAGTTAATTCCTGGATTCGAGCTTGTTCGTTACGAATTAAAATTGTTGGGAGTGGCAAAGTAGAACCTGCGGTAATTTTATTCAGTTGTTCTTGTCTCATCGAATCATCCGAATATCTTCCTAACAGAAAAGTGCATTTTTCCCCAGGAAGTATAAATTTCATCGCTTCGGAAATTCCAGTTGATATTGCAGTAATTTCTTCCGAGTAAAGTTGGTCATGAATACCTTTAATTTGGAATGCAAAAACCACTTGAAATTGATTTTCATCGGCAATATCACCTTGATTTAATAAAAACCCTCCGATACAGCGATTATCCCTTTCAATCCGAATCATACAGCAGAGGTCAAGTTCATTTTCAAAGGGAATATACTGTGATTTTTTATTATCTGAATTTTGGTAATCGATAATTGGTATTTGCGCTTTCATAATCTTATTTGATGTTTTAATTTCCTGCGAAGACTGCGAGAAAATAGAGGAGATATATAAATTGCTCCACCACTCATCCAGTTTTCCCCTTTAGGCTTACGAAAACGATTAACGTATTTATCTGGGTCTTTTCCTGTGACAAACCACCAACTAATAATTAGCCAAAAACTAATAACTACAACTTTGGGAATTCCCCAACCTAACAAACCATCAAAGATAAAATAGGAAATTGTGATAATTGCCAACCACGGCATGATTTGATTGGCTGGAACGAAACCAAATCCTGCTTGTTTACCCAAGATTTTATTGACTTTGATTGTTTCTTTCTCTTGCAAAATTGATTCAACCTCCCGTGGTGGTTCCGTTACCTATAAAGAGGAAAGTAATTACATCAATTGTCAAAATAATCCCGATAGCTAAACCTGCTTGAGTTGCGATCGGTCTCCAATCATTACCTTGCTGTGCTTGGTTATAGGCAAATAATGCTGCAACTCCTACTAATAGTAGAAACACTCCGCGAATCGCATTGAAAACTAATGCGATCGCTTGCGGGTCAATAGAACTTGTTCCTCCTGTTGAACTCTGTTCAGCAATGTTGGTGAGATATTGTTCTAATCCACTCAAAAATATTGCCTGGGCTGGCATTTCAAAGATTGTCAAGGTTGCGGTGATGGCGATAATTAACCCTGTTATTTGCCAAAAGTGAATCTTATTTTTAACTAAATTATTCAAGTAAGGTATAAGGATAATTAACCTACTTAAACAGTAGAAAAATAACGATAAAGAAAGGATGATTACGACTAGCAATGGCTCGCGAATAGCTAAATAAATCAATCCAATTCCAATAGATAAGCCGGCAATGCTATCAGCCTGATTCCACCTAATTATCTTCATGATAATGAATGTATTTGGGTTATTGTTAGGATATTGATATGGGTATTTTGTAGACATAATCAATTATTTATATCTCCAGATAAGACTCAGCAATATTGTTTACAGTTGTTTTTGGCTGATGTGGAACTGTGGATTTACAAGCAAGATTTAAAGATTGAATTTGCCTTTGGTGGAAATCGCACTGTTCAATACTCCAACGGTTGTATTTAGCGTCAATTAAATTTGCAATAAATACAGGTTTTATGTCAGTGCCTGAGATAATTTCAAATCCTTTCAAAGACGCAGTTGTAATTGTCTCTCCAATTTCATTCCTTGGAGCAGCTTCAAAGTAAAAATGGTATTGTTTATTGGATTCTGGGTCTTTCCATTTAAAAGATTGAGGATAATCACCCGCTTTCAAAGTCATAAATTCTTCCGGTAGAACTTGTTGAAAGCGTTTAATTATTGCTAATCCAGCATTTTGTATATCCGGTTTCTCTTCGGTTTGCAGAGTATCGGTGACAGAAATTCCTGTTTTTAACCCCAATCCAGTTAGCATTAACCCATTTATTTCATGTTGATTTGCTAACTGACTAACTGCATTGATTAAGCCTGGATTTATTTTCTTTAATCTAGAAGTAGGCGTTTCAATTATTTGATTCGTCTCGGAGTCATTTGGATTGATAATGCGTTGGTCTTCAACTTGCAAGCCGGGATTTATGATTATTCCACTTGGCGATGATGACGGAATAGTAAGGTTTCCTTGTCGGTTTGTGGTTGCTATCTCAATCTTTGTAGTTGCTTGTGAGTAAGGAATAATATCACT
>NZ_JAYGHN010000087.1:0-879 GCF_034931845.1 Calothrix sp. UHCC 0171 | reverse complement strand
ATAGATATTTCCCTCTGAAAGCATTGCGAGATAAGGGTTTTGAATCAATGCTGTAGCTGAGATTTTTTGGATATTTCAATTTATGCTAGTTGTTTAAGCGGAGATAATTATGTATAAATATCTCCATATGCATTAATTGCGAATTGCGAATTACGAATTGCGAATTGTATATGTTTCACTTAGTCACGAAACAACAAGCATCAGAAATACTCAATATGAGTTTTTCCACTTTGAAAAAATACCGTTTAGATGGAACTTGGATTGAGGGAACCCATTGGGTAAAACTCAACAACCGTTGTATTCGCTATAATTTGGAGCTTATTCAAGATTGGTTGCACAATCGCCAAGACCCGATCACACACCATCGGGCAATTGATTTATATCATGCAAGTTTGGCAAGTAATCGAAAACCTAATTCTCAAAATTTGCAAGTTGTAATTATCAAATAATTAGCGAATAAGTATTTGCATATTTTTTAATTTGTTGCGGCATTGATATCATTTGCCGTTCCCTTTTCATGCGTCCATAGCTTGTCGAACTTTTTAGTTCTATTAGTGAAAAATTGGAGTTATTTATGAACGCAATCGATTTTTGTGATACCAACTTCCACCACCATCACTGGGAAGAATGGCTAGCAAGTGGGGTTGATAGGGAAATTATTACCCTCAATGTCAAATCCCTCGAAGGTACAACACCCTATGAGTATTTAATTTATAGTCCTAAAATCTCACGTCGAAATGATGGACGTTTGCGCGATCGCGATTTGAAAAAATATCGCCACATTGAACACGGGGGTTGGTGGTGCAAAAACAGTTCGCAATTCGTAATTCGCAATTCGCAATTAAACTGCGAACTACGAATTGCCAATTGCGAATTGTG
>NZ_JAYGHN010000086.1:0-7847 GCF_034931845.1 Calothrix sp. UHCC 0171 | reverse complement strand
ACCCAGATGATAAGACCATTGGCAAAGACCATAGGCATTAAGACCGACAAATTCTAAATCACCGATTTCTATTCCAGCCTGAACCCCTTCTATATTCAGGGTTAAACTGCCACGGAATTGAGCTTTACAATGAATGATAAAGGCTGCGAAAGCAACGTTGACTTTTGCTTGTATAAATCGCGCATTGAGCTTTGCCACCAGTTGTAGTGCTAGCTGACCGAAATCATAAGCCCCATCCAAGTCTCCTAAAATATTGCTCAATAAGATAGCATAGCTGTTATAGCCAACGGCTGAGAGGGCTGTGTTTCCATGATTAATCGATAGTTTGACTTGGGTCAGAATTACAAAAGGAAACAGCAAGGGAGCCGAAATATAAGTCGTAGCAATTATGCTCGACAGCAACTGCATAATCGCCAAGGGTTCTGCCTCTGTCATCACTGGCAAGTTAAGTAAATCTTGGGTCGTTCTGCCCTTGAGTAAATCAGTGACTTCTTGGAGAACTGGGGGGATATCTGCGGGTGTCGGCTGTTCGGGAAGCTGAACATTGAATTTTGCTAAGGCAGTACGAGCGATGGCGATCGCTTCTTGAAACAGACCCTGAGCATTATAAGCTTGAATCTGGATTTCATAAGCTTTGACATATTGAGTAGGTTGGAGGTTTTGCGCTAAAATCACCCTCACCCACTCCTCCATCTGGTCAGAATTACCACACAGATATGCGGCTTCTGCTGCGCCTTCATGCAATGCTAGTATTAGCTGCGGTGCGGTTTGCCAACTTTCGTCAGAGAGCAGCGTTAAAGCCGTCTGGAAATAGGTAAGGGCTGGCTCATTGGCAGTTGAGGCTTTGGCTTTACTGCCAGCGATTAAATTGAGTTGAGCAAGATTCTTTCGTTCCGATGGGTCGAGGACAAGAGTAATAGCGCAATTCCAGTGGTTGACAATCTCAAAAATGTTGGCTTCTAGTTCAGTTTTTCGGGTGCTTTGGTGCAGTAACCGAGCGATCGCCAAATGAGTTGTCTGTTTCTGCTCTTGGGGAATCAAAGAATAAGCAGCTTGTTGGATGCGATCATGCAAAAATTTATAATTAACAACTTGAAAAACTTCTTGTTGCCCAATTTGTTCTTCAATTCCTACATAAAACTTATAAATCTCGCTTTGTGGTAATATAAACCCTGACTGTAAAGCTTTCCACAAAGCAGTAGAAGTTTCCATTTCTGATTGTTCACAAACAATCGCCAAGGTATGCAAATCAAATTGATTACCAATGCAAGCCGCCAATTTTAAAATATTCTGGGTTGTTGGTGGCAACTTCTGTAACTGTAATGCCATAAATTCTACAACATCATCAGTTAAAGCTTTTTCTTTGACCTTGGTAATATTACACTGCCAATAACCAGCAGCTAAATCAAATGTAATCAATTCTTCTGCATATAAAGCCTTGAGAAATTGGCTACTAAAAAATGGATTTCCTTGAGTTTTTTGAGAAATTAACTGTGTTAATGGCTGTGCTAAATCAGCAGGACACTTAAGAGTCTCTCCCACTAACTGATTCAAGCTGTTTTGGCTCAATGGTTGTAAAGTAATGGTATTAATCACAGCACCCGTTTTTGCAATATCATCCAAAGTCATTATCAAAGGATGTGCCGGAAAAACTTCATTATCACGATAAGCACCAATTACAAATAGATACTTTGTCTCAACCATTAATAACTGCATTAACTTCAGCGATGCTGAATCAGCCCATTGCAAATCATCTAAAAACATCACTAAAGGATGTTCAGCAGTAGTAAAGACTTGGGTAAATTTTTGAAATAATAAATTAAATCTATTCTCTGTTGCAGTTCCTGATAATTCTGGTGCTGGTGGTTGCTGACCAATAATACGTTCTAATTCGGGAATAACTTCAATTATTACCTGTCCATTTTCCCCAACTACTGCTAATATTTTATTTTTCCATGACTGAACTTGAGCATCACTTTCTGTCAGCAATTGCCCCATTAAATCGCGGAACGCTTGCACAAATGCCGAGAAGGGAATATTGCGATTAAATTGGTCATATTTCCCTTGAACAAAATAACCCCGTTGTCTGACAATGGGTTTGTGAACTTCATTGACAACCGCAGTTTTCCCAATTCCGGAAAAACCAGCTACCAGCATCATTTCAGTTGCGCCAGCACTGACTCTTTCAAATGCGTGGAGTAGTTTTTCTACTTCGGTTTCTCGTCCATAAAGTTTATCAGGGATAATGAATCTGTCACAAATATCTCTCTGAGCAATTTCAAAATACTTAATTTCACCAGATTGTTTAATTTCAGCTAAACATTGCTCTAAATCATGTTTTAAACCTAATGCACTCTGATATCTATCTTCAGCATCCTTCGCCATCAGTTTACTGATAATCTCACCGATAACTTGGGGAATTCCTAATTTGACATTAGAGACACAAGTCGGCTTTTTCGCAATATGCGAATATACCAATTCCATTGGTTCTATGGATGAAAATGGTAATTCTCCTGTGAGTAATTCGTAAAAAGTTACACCCAAAGAATAAAAATCAGTGCGGTAGTCAATCCCCCTATTCATCCTTCCTGTTTGTTCGGGAGAAATATAAGCTAATGTCCCTTCTAATACATTGGAATTGACAAGATTTTGAGTTTCCCGTGGTAGCAGAGATGCAATACTAAAGTCGATTAATTTAACTTGTTTATTTTCTGGGTTAATTAATATATTGCTGGGTTTAATATCTTTATGAATAATCCGCTCTCGATAGAGAATATCTAAGGTGTCACATAGAGATATGGCTATTTGTAAAAATTCTTCTAGAGAGGCGATATATCGGGTATCTACAGCAGCAAAATAATCTTTTAATGAAATTCCTCCAAAGTCTTCCATTACCAACATATAGCCATTTTGGTAGGGTTCTAGGCTATAGGTTTGAATGATTCCGGAATAGTTGAGGTTTTTGGAAATAGTATACTGATTACGGAATTGTACAAGTTCGCTAAAGCTAGGATAAGGATTTTTTAGTAGTTTAATTACTACTTCTAACTTGTCATTTTCTCGATATCCTCGATAAACCTGGGTTCTGCAACCATCATAGAGTTGTTCGCTGATTTGATATCTGGGAATACTTACTTTAGTGCTAATCATATTGAGTTAATCGTTAAGACTTTACACTTAGTATTCCCAAATATGTTAATAAACTTACATAAAAATCCCAATATTTATTTCATAATGGCAACTCCAGGATAAACTCTGTACCTATACCCAAGATAGAATTACAACTTAACTTGCCTCCGTGGGTCTCTTCGATAATTTGCCGGGCGATCGCTAATCCTAACCCTGTACCTTTACCAACTCCTTTAGTAGTAAATAGATGGTCAAATATTTTCTGTTGGACTGATTCATTCATACCTTTGCCATTATCAGTAATAGTGATTTTCACTTTGTCATTTTGGACTGAGGTTTTAATGGTGATTTTGTTAGGATTAGCTTTAATTTCCTCAAAACTGCGTCCTGAATTTGAGTCATCTAAGGCATCAATGGCATTTGCTAAGATGTTCATAAATACCTGATTTAATTGACCGGGGAAACACTCAACTTGCGGTAAATTTCCATATTCTGTGACTACTTCAATGGCTGGACGTAGCTCATTTGCTTTGAGTCGATGCTTGAGGATTAAAATTGTGCTGTCGATGCCTTCATGGATATTAAAGGGAACTTTATAATCTTGATCGGCACGGGAGAAAGTTCTTAAGCTGGTGCTAATATTTTTTAACCTGTCACATGCCATACCCATAGCATCGATCATCTTCGGTAAGTCTTCTAGGCTATAATCCAGGTCTATTTCGTCGGCATGATCAATAATTTCTTCGCTGGGATTTGGTATATTTTCTTGATACAATTTGAGGTGTTCGGTAATATCGGCAACTGTGGGTTTCGCTTGTTTCAGGCTTGCAGAAATAAATCCGAGAGGATTATTCATTTCATGTGCCACACCGGCAACTAAATTACCCAAGGCAGACATTTTTTCACTTTGAACAATTTGTAATTGGGCTTGTTGTAAATTCTGTAATGCTTGTTCAAGTTCCTGAGATTTTTGGTTGACAGCAGCTTCTGCTTGTTTGCGATCGCTAATATCAATTACTACCCCATCCCACAATATTCCACCATCAGCTAATCGGGTTGGTCGAGCCGCAGATTGTACCCATTTGACTTTTCCTGAAGGTAAGACAATCCGCCATTCTTGCTCAAAGGGTGTGAGGTTTTGGGCGGAGTCAGCTACTGCTTGTGCCATTCCTGGATGATCATCTGGATGGTGCATGGCGTAAAGACTATGCTTTCCTTGCATCACTAATTCTGGTTCTAACTCATATAAGTCTCGACATCCGGAACTAACGTAGGGTGTGGAGGTGGAACCGTCAGTTCCTAAATAGAATTGGTAAACCATACCCGGAATATTATTGGTCAAATTCTGGAAGCGGGTTTCATGCTCCTGCAATTTTGTTAGAGAATTTTGCAACTGTTGAGCGTAATTCTGGGAATTTTTGTACAGTTGAGCATTTTCTAAAGAGATGGCTGCTTGGGAGGATAATAAGTTAATTACTTGCAATCTTTCTTGAGTAAATACCCCACAGGTAAGTTGATTTTCTAGATACAAAATCCCAACTAAATGTCCTTGATTAATAATTGGTTTACAGAGAACACTCTTTGGTTGATGAGTGAGTATATATTCGCCAATTATTCCAGGTATATGAGTTTGACAATTGTCTATGAAAATAGTCTCTTGGGTATTCTTGACGTAATTAATAATTTTTTTGGGGACATCTTCACAAGTTTCTAGCGATTGTGGAGTCAGGATAGTTTGGATTTCACTTTGATAATTATGTTGGTAATTATTTTGATAATTATTTTGATAATTAATAAAAGTAATTGCTCTCACTTCCCAGATATCTTCCTGGGGAAGAATTAATACGGATTTTTTCGCACCGGAGCTTTCTAAGATAATTTTGGTGAGATTGGTAAGAAGTTGATCCAATTCAATGCTGCTAGAAATTGCTTGGGCAGCTTTGAGGATGGAAGAAAAATCGAGCAGTTGAGAAATATTTGTGCTGCTTGCAGTGGAAGTATGAGTGGAGTCAGATGTCTGAGGAAAGGCGATAGTGGTAATTGTTTCCCAGGGATTGAGAGTTAGTCGTCGCTGTTCTCGGATTGGTTTGAGAAGTTGAGGATAGCGTTTTTCGAGGTCATCGGTTTTGGCTTTGGCTCCCCAACGACTGTAGCAGTAGTATGCTTCTTGCATGTAGCCTGCGGCTACTCTTTCTTTGCCCCATCCCAGATAAAATTTGGCTGCTAGTTCGTTACCCAGGGCTTCTTCTTGGATGTATTTGTTTGCTTTTGCTCCAGCAATTGCCTTGTCGTATAGCTCAATAGCTTCAGTGTTTTTTCCGAAAACCCGGCATTTTTCTGCTTCTACTAAGTCTAATTTATGTTGGTGATTCATCGGTGCATAACCTGCCCAGCGCTGCAACTGAGTTTGGTTTTCTTGTACTCGCTGCCATTTTTCCGGTGATTCCGATAGAGTGGCAAGTGTCGTCAGAGAATCGTAAAAATAAAAGCCCGGTTCGATAATGGTTCCTGCATAGGCTACTAAATGATGTTGTGCTTGAACGGCATCTTTTTGAGATTGTTCGATATCTCCTAATAAGAAGTTCAATACGAATCGATGTAGGTAAAAAGTACCCAAGCGAAATGCATCATTGGAAACTTTGATTTGAGCAAGTAATTCTTCCTCATAGACATCTCGACGTAGGGGAAACTCATCCTCCGATTCCCCTAGCAAGATTCGAGCCATTTCCCAGTAAATTAAATAGTGCTTCCCTGTTGTGACTTGGTTAATGTCTTGCAAGTGCTGGTGATAGGCGCGAATTTGTGGTTCAAGTTCAGATAATGTTTGCCCACACCAGAAAGCATTCAAAGCAAAGACTTGTAGGGTATAAATCAGGAATTCGAGATTGCCCGTTTCTAATCCTGCTTGATAACCCTCCTGAAGAATTGGTAATGTTTCTCGCAGATGTTCTGTGCGGTGGTGAATATATCCACCAATTAAAATGTATGTTGCTACTCGTGTATTTTTGGCTTCCGGCTCCAATGCTAGCTGGTAAGCTAATTGCCCAAATTGTTGTACCTCCGTTATCTGTTCCGAGAACGAATTAACTATGGCTGCATAGCTAGCATAGGAAAAAGGAGAAAAAAGATTGTTTCCATGCTGAATCGAAAGTTTAACTTGTAGAGCAACCACCAAGGGATATAAAGGTGAGCCTGTCAGATAACAAGCGGGAGTAATGCTAGAGGCAATTTGCACGATCGCCAGTTTGTGGACATCTGTCATTTTTGGCAGATGAATTAAATCTTCGATAGAGCGATCGCCAATTGCGCTATTAATTTCTTGCCTTACCTGCTCAATATCTTCCCTCGTTGGGAAATCGGGAAAACTAACTCCCAATAACTGAAGGATACTTCTACCAGTGGCGATCGCTTCTCCAAATTGAGCGCGGGAGTTTAACGCCTGGATTTTCACTTGATAAACTCCCATACAATCCAAGGACGTTGTTGTAGAGGCAATTGTGGCATCAATCCACTGGCTCATTTCTTGAAAATCACCCAGCAAGGAAGCAGTTTCCGCCACTAATTCATGTAAGGTTAAAGTGCTTTGATATTGACGTTGCCAAGCTTCTTTTCCTAATAATTGTAAGCCAATTTTTGCATATTCATGTCCTGCTTTATATGCAGTGGCGGCTCTGGCTCTACGGCTAGCTATTAGGTTTAGTTGGGCTAATTCATCCCTTTCTGTTTGGGCAACAATTAAATTAATTCCGTAATTTAATTGATTGACTAATTCAAAAATACGCTCTTCCCTAACTGATGAGGAAACCTTTTGCAGCAACGATTGACCAATTTGATAATGAACATTTTCTTTTTGTGTTTCTGGAATCAATGCATAAGCCGCTTGTTGAATGCGATCGTGCAAAAATTTATATGTAACAGCCTGGGAATTTTCCTGATTTTCTAACTGATTTGCTTCACAAACAAAAAACTTATAAACTTCACTTTGCGGTAGTACAAATCCTTCCTGCAAAGCATTCCACAAACAAGCAGCAGTTTCCACCTGAGATTGTTGGGAAACAATTGCTAATGTTTCTAAATCAAATTGATTACCGATACAAGCAGCTAATTTCAACACCTCTTGGGTTGATTGCGGTAGTCTTTGTAATTGAAAGACCATGAATTCAACCACATTATCCGTGAGTGCCTGCTGGTTAATTTGGCTAATATCACACTGCCAACATCCCTCTGCAAAGTTAAACTCAATTAATTTATCCTGATGTAGGGATTTGAGGAATTGAGTCGCAAAGAAGGGATTACCTTCAGTTTTTCGATGTATCAACTGAGATAGAGGAAATCCGTTATCTTCGGAACACTTTAATGTATCAACTACTAGTTGATTTAATTTGATTTGGCTGAGGGGGCGCAGGGTAATTGTATTTATAACTGCACCGATATTTTTAATTTTATCTAACTTTAAGATTAAGGGATGGGTGGGAGATACTTCGTTATCTCGATAGGCACCAATTAATAATAAATATCCTTGATTCGTATCACTCATTAATAATTGAATGAGCTTTAATGATGCGGAATCTGCCCATTGTAAATCATCTAAAAATATGACTAATGGATGTTCTTTTTGAGTAAAGAGTTGAATAAATTTTTGAAAGATTAAATTAAATCGATTCTCAGCAGCACTACCCGATAGTTCTAAAGTAGGTGGTTGTGACCCAATAATTCTT
>NZ_JAYGHN010000085.1:0-8157 GCF_034931845.1 Calothrix sp. UHCC 0171 | reverse complement strand
GTCGATGGGGTCAAAATACCAAAAGTAAAGGCATTTTGTTGTTATCAGGGCAGGTTGTTTGTGGGTGCTGTGGGAGTAAGTGCTACGCCAGATCGCGCACTCGCTTTTTTACTTGCAAGAAACGAGCAAGCTATGGCAATAGTTACTGCACCAATAAAAAACGTATCTCCGTTGAGGCAGTATGCGATGCAGTGGACACAGAATTGACTAAATGGGCGATCGCACTGCGGGATTATGCCCTCTCTGAGGAACCACAGGAAGCACCCGAAGTGTTGGAGTTGCGAACAACATTAGAAAATTTACAACGATTGCCACAAAACGAAGCGATCGATGATGCAATTGCAAAAATCAAAATCCAAATATCCCAGTACAAAAAGCCAGTACCCGATATGGCATTGGTGGATGAGTGGGTCGAAACCTTCTCCGACCCAGTATTTTTGAGAACAATCCCCGAACTAGACCGGGCTAATCTGTACCGCAGGTTTGTCCGATCCGTCACCATCTTGGACGGTAGCGTAACTGCGATCGCCCTCAACAATATCTAAGTCTAAGTTAGCCAGGTAGAACCGAATTCTGTTTTCCGGAAGGTGTTTAACTTGGCGGTATCGTGTCGCCAATCTGCGGAGTCGTGAGGGGAAAGATTCGTATTGCATCGTTCTGTCTGTGGCGTTCTTTGTTTAGGTTAATTGATTGTTGAGGAAATTTTGTTAGTGGCGATCGCTTTAGCGCTGCCGTACCCGGCTTATCGCATTGGCTTTAAGTCATGCGATTGCTTGGTGTTCGGTGATTAGCATTGCCCATACCATCCGCTTAAAATCAGTGTTCCAAGTATTTGTTAGGGCAGCTATCATTGCCCAGTTTTGTTACTGCAAGGCTTCTACTATGTAGACTGCTATTGAGAGATACGGAGCTTAGAGGGCATTGGATGGCTCATTAATACCAGCCTTTTCAAGGCGAACAGATAAACTACAAGTTCTTTTTAGTAATTCGAGTTGCAAATTGTGAGAAAAAAGGTATTTTTTAGCAATTACAAATGTTTCAGCTATTGAATTATATAAACTTAGAGGGTGTTTATAAATAAAAAATAAAGGACACCGCAATCATTTCCCAGAACATTTACTCTACTTAATAAGCAAGTAGCGTTTTTACTGGGTGCAATGAGTCGAAAAACTTATCCTACAGATGTTTCTGATGCAGAATGGGGTTTAATAAAATCAATGATTCAAACGTGGAAAAAAACGTGAAGTTGATATGCGAGAAGTGGTGAATGCCATTTTTTATATTTTGCGTGCAGGTTGCACAAGAGCGAATGATGCCTCACGATTTACCAGCATGGCAAACTGTGTATTCGTATTTTCAACGTTGGCAGCGTAAAGGTATCTGGAAAAACATTCATTCCGTGTTGCGATCCCAGTTAAGAGAACTTGATGGACGGGATGCAGAGCCATCCGCAGGAATTATAGACTCCCAAAGCATTAAAACAACTGAAAAAGGAGGTGTTCACGCAAAATCTGCCGGGACAGAAGATTCTGTCCGGCAAGTTTCGCGGCTATGATGCCGGAAAAAAGATTAATGGTCGTTGTACATGCTGCTTCGTGATGGAGCCAAACTCGTACTCGATAGAATTCAATAGAATTCAATACTCCTTCCCAAAATTACCTTTAATGCTGGATATGCAGGAAAACTAGTTAATTGGGTCAGATATTTTATTGGTTGTGCGATTGAGATAATCAAACGTTCTGACGACACTAGCGGTTTTAATTTGAGAATTTACCTGTAGTCGTATCCCAAATAGTGATTTCCCCTTCCTGCCCTCCTACCGCAATACTTTTACCATCGGGACTCCAAACCTTACTAGCAGCATAAATTTCAATAATTTCCTTGATGCGTTTTTCCGTATTAATATCCCAGATAACCGCACCACCACTTATCTTCAATTAATGACTTCAAATGCGATCGCCATTGCTGCAAGTTTCTTGGCATCCACCCCCCGCACTCCCGCAGCTAACTGGATTCCTTCGATATTAATCCCTCCCCTGGTTCCATTATCTAAGTCTGCCAATAATTTATCGGTTATATCTAAGAATTCATCATTATTGGGTGCAATTGGTCCACGTGAAATTTTTCCTCTAGTGGCGATTTCTTTGAGTGCTTTGAGGGAGTTTCTTAGAGGAGATGTACTAGAAATTATTAATGCTTCTGTGATTCCCAAAGGTTTACTAATAGTAAGTTTAAAGCCATCATCATTCCCAGGAATTATACGTTTTTCTTTTGCTGGTAATAATGCTGCATCTTCCGAATCAGTCCAATTATTGGGGAAAATTATCGCCATTTCACCAGAAGCATCAATGACTAAAATACTAATATAAATAGGTACTGATTCTTGATTTTCGATATTGAAAACTATTTGTGTACCCACTGGTAACTTCGGTATTTGGGCATCCTGAATAATTGGTTTATTTGGTCTGGTGATACTTCCATTTATTTGTTTGCTTATTCCGCGAGTTGGTAAAGCTTTACTAATAATTTTTTGACTTCCAGCAATATCAATTGATGCGGTCACTTTTAATAGTGATGTACTATTATTCCCGACCATTTGTTTCACAATTCTCGTTGCCAGTAGGGATTTAAATTTCGGTTGTAAACGTTTCACTGCATCGGTAAGAGTTTCATTTGCACTACCAAAGGAATCTAGAACAATTTGGTCGAGGGAGGGTAAAAATAAACCCAAACTACCCACAACAGGTAAATTTGTCACCTGGGATTTTTGTAATTGCTGATATCTAGATTGGCTCATACGACCAAATATATATTGTATTTCCTGCTGTCCTAAAGCCAGGGGAGTAATACGATTAACTGCTTGTAAAGCTTGCTGTACTTGGGTTGTAGTATTAGGATCAAAAGTATTATCCAAACCAATTTTTAATGTTAAATTCTTGGGAATACCGCGAATTCTTTCTTGTAAAATGGTCCCCGGTTGAATTGGAGAATTTCCCCTTGCAGCAGCAATAAATCTACCCTGTCCAATCAATCCCTGACGGGACTCTAACTTAACTAGCCCTGTTTCTTCACCGCGAGAATTAACCGTACTAAAAGCAGCTTCTTGGTTAAAAGCTTCGAGCGATCGCGCATCAATTCCCCCTAACCATAATTCTACTTTTTCACCTTTTACTTGTGTCACTACTGCTTCGGCATAGGATGTATTAAAAGGGGTAAAATAAATCGCTGGGTTGGGATTTTTTTTATTATTTACTTCCAATTCTGGCTCTTGGAAAATACCACTATTACGAGACAAAATTTTTGTACTGTGATTCACATCAACAAATGCTCGCTCGACCGATTGATTTGCTGTTTGTTGCCACAAGTATTGGGTAAATAAATAGGTAAATGCCCCGGCATGAAAATCATTAAAAGGTGCATCGGCTGCATATTGGTCGCGTTTTGCTGAAGCAATTACCACACCTTTAGCAACACCTTGACGACGCAATTTAATAAAATCTTGATTCGATAAGTTTAATCGTTTTAGCCACTGTTTTTGATAAGCAAATTCATCGGCAATGGCTTGAAATTTACTACCACCATTACGAGAACGAACCACAAAATTTCCCCGTTTTGCACCTCCCGAATGACAGCTATCTAAAACCACTGTGACATTATCGGTTTTGAGTGCATACATGAGTAAAAACAGTGTGTGTCCCATAATGTCTTGCACCACACCACCAGAGGCATTGTCACCAGAATCAACGGGAACTAGGGTACTATTTAAACCATCAGGATTATCTTTATCTCGATCGACAACCTGGGAACCATGTCCGGAAAAGTGAAACACCACCGTATCCCCAGGTTTAGCTTGATTAATTAGATGTTGTTCAAAAGCAGTTAAAATGCCTTGACGAGTAGCTTGTTCGTCGATGAGGATTTTTATATCGTTGGGATTAAAACCAAAGCGGTGGATTAATAAGTTTTTTTGTAACAAGACATCATTAACGCAACCATTGAGGGGATTCATCCCATTTTCATACTTGTTAATACCTACTAATAGTGCTAACTTGCGTCCAGTATTTTGCGCCAGCACTTGAGTATATTTACCAGCTTGTTGTGCAATATCTAACTGACTTAGACCTAGTGTTGCCAGGGTGGAGCCGGAGAATTGTAGGAAATGGCGGCGTTTCATAGGATTTTCGACTTAGAACTTTCTGGTTATTTATACTTCGAGAGGTTTTGGGGGTATGTAAAAAGTACCACCACGTTCCAAATATAGTTCATCAATTTCTGGTTTATGGGGCAATATGGTTCTGAAAATCTTGCCTAAAAAGGATAGGCAAGATGTGGATTTATAGTTTATTTTTTCACCGCTCTAACCGCAGCCTCGGCATTAATTAATCCACTACCAAAGAAAACCTGTTTCTCTGATGTAGAAGCAGAGATAAAACCTTTACTCACCAGAGTCTGATATTGTTCTTTCTCTTTCTCAGAAATCTGCAAACCATCGTAACTAGCAGTCGATTTGAGAATATTAATTATTTGTTCTCGGTTTAATTTGCGGTTAGTATCTTCACCTTTCATCAATGCAACTACCCCTGCAACTGCTGGAGAAGAAAAAGAAGTACCCTGCATCCACCAATATTGTCCTCTCATATCAATAACATAAGACCAACGGGAATTGGGATAGGCTAAACCTTGCCAAAATGCTTCCATCCAGGTTCCTCCTGTAGTCGGAATTCCCCCCAGCCAGCTGATTGAGGTACTGAAATCTCCACCAGGTGCGACTACTCCCAAACCTCTACCATAGTTACTATAAGGTGCGCGATCGCCAAATAAATTTGTGGCACCAACAGATAACACTCCTTCATATCCGGAAGGATAACCAACGATGGGACGGTTAGAATTACCGGAGGAAGCAACTATAACTAATTTGGGATATTGCTGCAATACTTGCTTAAATGCTAATTCTTCTGCATCAATGGGAACTGTTCCCCCCAAACTTAAATTAATCACATCTGCTCCCCGATTTGCTGCATAACCAACAGCTTCAATTACAGAAGTTCTCTGAATACTGCCATTTAAACCAAACACTCGCACAGGCAAAATCTTGGCATTGGGTGCAACTCCCGATACTCCTTGAGCATTTTCGGGTTTAGCTGCAACTACTCCACTGACTAAAGTTCCATGAAATTCACCACCAACATCTGCACGAATTTTGTCACGCAAGCGATCGGCTATTTCTTTTTGTAGAGTTTGGTTATTTATTTTTGCTAATTCACTTGGTGATAAGTATCTTCTCATTAATTCAGCATCAGATAATTTAAAGGTATCTTGTAATTTCCTCCGCAAAATATTCATTTCTAAAGGACTCATTTTTGTATCTGCATCGCCAATCTCACAGGGATTTTTGCTATTACTTGATTCCGAAAAATCCCAACCATATTCTTCCTGCGGACATTTATCATCTGTCGATACTTTGTATAAATTATTTTTTAAATCTGGATGGTTCCATTGAATTAAACTATCTATAACTGCCACAATAACACCTTTACCACCATTACTATTTTGCCAAGCTTCGGTGACACGTAAATCGCTACGAATTGATGTCGATTGTGCAGTTTGTTTAGATTGTTTATTCTTAGTAGTTTGCTCTTGGAGACAGTTTTGTAATGCGTTAAAGCCCTTAATTGGTTGTTGCAAACATGTTTTGAGGGGAGCGCTATTCAAGTGCCACTGCAAACCTAAATAATTTGTCTTTGAATTATTCCCACGTTGTGTAATATTTGAAGATTGTGTCTCGAACGATGCAATATTTAGTTTTTGAGGTTTTTGTTGAGTGATGTTAACAGAATTGGAAACAGATTCAAGGAAATTTGGTGCGGCAGAATTTATTCCTTTGACTTGATTGAGTTCATTGGCAACATTCAACACATTTATACCGGAAGCTGTGGTTGATTTCACAATATAAATATTGGGGAAGAAACGTAGAGGACGAATAATTTCTAAATTATTTTGTCTCAGAATAGATTCCTTATCTTTTTCGCCTATATTTGCTTGAAATCCGACAACGAGTTCGTTCGGCAAAATAATTGTATCTTGCTGATTTGTGCGACTTAATACAGGTAAAGAAGCCTTGACATAACTTTGATTTTGGATTTTATTTTTTATGGCATCGGTATTAGTAGCAGGTAAAGCGACAACAGCATAATTTCCTCCTAAAGGCTTCACCTGTACCTGGGAAACTCCACCACCACGAGTTCCTGCACCTATTTTTAAATCTTGTTCTAATTGTAAATAAAGCGGATTATTGTTGCCATTGCGGGTATTAGCTACAGCTTTAAATTCAACTGCGATCGCATCTTGTTGTTGAGTTAATGGAACACGCTGCCCTTTATAGATGTAAAATAATTGATTATCATTTATTTTTGTGGTGAGAGCCGATGCAGTTAGATTAAATTTGCGACTGATTGCTGTCAATGGAAAGATATTTGTCACAGCTAAAATTGTACTAGCTAAAAGAATACTAGATACAGCAAGTTTGCGATTCATAATTGATTTTTCCTGGAAATAATAAGTTATCTGATACTAGTTGCAAATTCACAAAAGGTCGATGTTTCCCTGCTTGTTTATTTATATTTCTCAACCATAAAGGGGGTATGCAATTTTTACCAACTAACTATATCTCGGTCATTCAGAGGGGATGCAGTTTTCGGAAATTGACTTCAACTTAATGCTTATGAAGCTAACATAAATTTCAATTTAAGACATTTATAAACTTTATATGGCACATATTTATAGCAATGCAGACTAGACTTTCTAATATTTTTTATTGTAACTTATAAGCTGTACACTCAATAGGATTAGTAACAATGAATATTGCAAATTTAAATGCTGAAGAAGATTTATTTTGTGAGTTAAGCATTGACGAATTACATCAAGTTATCGGTGGACAGAATTCCGTCATCATCACTTGCACACGCGATACGTCGAGAATAGGTCAAACTACTACTAGTTGTACCTCATCTGACAGAACTTGGAGGAGTAGTTTAACTGTCTACAAAAATTAACTATCCGTGAAAACAATAAATCTGGAGTAATTTTTAGCCAGGCATTAACTGGCTTTATTACCATGAATAATATGAACTAAGCAATTCGCTAGGAAGCATCCTAAATGTGTAAATTAATGTGTAAATTGTTTTTTGTAGTGATGCCTCTCTAGCCCGCTTCCTGGAGATTAGGGAGCCTGAATGCTCCCACTACAAATTGTATTTTTGCAAAATTGGGATGCTCCCATTCGCTATTCCGTATTTGTAAATCACACAAGTTACTAGTCATAAGGAAATTAAACGTGGAAAAAGATAATAGTCGTATCCAAATAAACAACTTGATTGATAGTGCAATCAATAACGCAATTACACGCCGAAAAGAAGGTTTATCAGAATTATCTGATGAACAAACACGAGATATTGTAGGTGGTTCAACTCCAAGAGTTCTAGCAGGAATTGATAACGGCACAACTACTGGAATCGTTGACGTACCCAGTCCAATGCCTACAGGATATGTGGATAAAAAACTAGGATTTAAGGCATTTTAAGGACATCTTGATGGCAAATAATTCTACGGAAAAAATGACCCTATGTCCTAGTTCTAGACCAGAACGGGAAAACAGTATTGTCTTCGGTATAATTGGTGGAACTGTCGAACAACCTCGTGCAGTTTATCTCAAACAAGCGCTACCAGTGACTGATGAACTGATAGCAAAAGCTAGTCCAGTTACACCTACTGAGATTTTTCGTACTGCTTCAAACTGTGCAACATCAAGTTGTCAGCATTTTGATGGTAAAAACTGTGGTTTAGCAATGCGAGTTGCTCGAAATTTGTCAGCAGTAGTTGAAGAATTACCTCCTTGTTCTATTCGCCGAGACTGTCGATGGTGGCAGCAAGAGGGCAAATCTGCATGTATGCGTTGTCCGCAAGTGATTACAGATAACTATAATCCATCTCAACTTATGCGTGAAGTGGCAACTTCGACTGCTAGTTAATGTGTGGATTGGATGTAGTATAGGAGTCCGATTTGATGATTGACAATATACGTAGGGTACGTTATCGACAGCGTAACGTACCATTCGCGGGGATTGTGTGCATTACGAACGACCTTCTAACGTACCCTAC
>NZ_JAYGHN010000084.1:0-8474 GCF_034931845.1 Calothrix sp. UHCC 0171 | reverse complement strand
TTTTCAAGTCAGTGATGTGGAGAGGGTTTTAGGTAACTTTACTTTTCGTTATATACTACTCTGCGAGAAGCCGCCCCGCGTCTAAGGTTTATTTGCACCGTTCTACTTAAATCAATTACTGCAAACAAAACAGATCAACTTTTTTGGAGGGGGTTCGGGGGATTTTCCCCAAATCTTGGTTCTCAACAAATCGATTGACTGACAACCTTAACTGAAGCGTATTGGACTATACCATCCGGAAACTTATGTATCAAACAGCTTCAAAATGCTGGAAGAATGAGATAATTTCCCCCAACAGCCACGACAGTATAGCTATACTTTCTCAAGTTACACAACCAACAGTCGTATGTTTGATTTACCAGGTTTTCCCTTTTTTGATTTAGCCCCAGTATTTCCACTGGGGGCAATCTTGTTCAATTTCTTATTTTTTACACTTACAATCCCAGTTGAAGCCTATGTAATGGCGATTCGGCTCAAATTCGATAAACGTACTAGTATCTTTTATTCCATAGGCATCAATCTTTTTTCTGGGGCATTGGGATGGGTGATATTTTTTCTAATTGAGCCAATTTTGCCCATAGGATTAAAATCTGAGTTAATCAGTTTTGTCTTTTTTGATCAGTTCAATCCTAGCTTGCGTGGCTTAGTTGTCATTACGGCTTTTATTATTTTCTTTGCAACGTTTTTAATTAAATTTTTCTTCTTAAAGCTAGCGTTACTTTCTCTACGCGATCTTAACAAAGTCCCTCAACCTCAAGTTGAAGGACTTTCAACCAATCGTAAAACATCTCGACGTACTACAAATAGATTCAAGTTGCAAAATACCAACTTGTTAACTACCATGCTAATTGCTAATTCCTTAAGTTATACCCTGATTAGTTTGATTATGATACTGCGGACAATTAGAGCCAATTGACAATCGATAATCATTAATAGCTATAGGATTACTATTTAATTCTTGAAAAGATACGTAGGGTGTGTTAACGACAGCGTAATGTACAATTTATAAATATTTACTGCGTTACTTAATTTTTTCAGAAGTAAAACCGGACTCCTGTATAAGCTATTAACTATTAACTAATAACTAATTTGCGAACTCTTCACCACTAAACCAAAAACTAACTAATAACTGAAAATATGCAAATAGTAAGAGACTTATTTGGTCTATTTGGGATTATTGAATTTGTCTATGGGCGTGTCCGCAATATACTAGTTCCACCGCGTGCTTACTCATGGCAAACACTAATTTATCTAAGTATATTTTCTTGGCTCATGTCATCACTATCAGAGCCACCAATCAAAAGTATAATTGCATTTTTGGGATGGGTATTTTTAATTGCTGGTACATCTTGGTATACAACAGATCAGCCTTTACTTATTCCTGGCACTAATATGCCAGTCGGCTCTGTGATAACTGGTTTTTTAGTTAGTGTTTTTGCCTTCGGGCATGAACAAGATGTTCTCACTACTAGAACTATTGTTTTATGGCCGACTATAGCTGCAATAATTACTGCTGTTCCCGAATTTTTTGAAGGAAGTGGTATTGATGTCAAGAGTCAACTTCCGAAAGCAGAAGTCCGCCAGAGGATTATTGTTTTAGTTGCTTGTAGTTTAATCTTAAGTTGCTGGATACAACTATATTTTACTGTTGATAAATGGGTGAGACAATATCCCAGTATCCAAGCAGATGATGTTAGTCGTAGCACTTTTGTGATTAGAACTGAGCCGCAAGCAAAACTTCCAGAAAATGGTGCTTTAATTTTGAATCGTTTGCAGCCAAGAGTGGAGGAGCAACTAACGGCTAGAGTTTGGTCTGAAGTCGAACGCTGGTTAATTGAAGCGCCCCAGAGAGTAAATAATTTAGGCAAAGATGTTATCCAAACTTTGAGTAAACAAAGTGGTAAAAAAGTTGATACATTTCAGCCAGAAGTCATTGAAGAATGGGAATTATGGAATGTGGATGCGAGGGTAAATAATAAGAAAGGTGGTGGATATCAATTAGATTTGTTAACTGTTTGGAATGGTCCAAGTTCTAGTTATAAACGCTATTTTTTGCGTAAATCCTGTCAAATTGATCCGGTTTCAGTTGCCGCAAATTCTGCGACTGTAAATATCCAAAAACCAGGTGAAAAAATTCTCGTTGCGGAAATTCAGTGCGAACCGACACCGAAATTTTTCGCAGGTTCTCCTCCAGCGAAACAGTAGTTGCTAGGGAAAATTGGGTAAAAGGAAAGTATAGACAAGGGAAATGTAGTTGCTATATTTGTGATATTTTCTCCCCAATTCCCCTTAATTATTATCTATATAGTATGATTATGAACTTAAATAGACCTTTTGTACTAGCGAGTAATGTCTTTAAAGAAGTGGTGCGCGATCGCATTTTGTATATCATTGGTATTTATGGGCTAATACTTGTCGTCGCCATGCGTTTGTTGCCAGACTTGGCGGCATCAACAGAGGCAAAGATGCTACCCGATTTTGGTTTGGCGGCAATGAGTGCCCTGGGTACGATTGTGGCGATATTTGTGGGGACGGGTTTAGTCAACAAGGAAATCGAAAAACGGACGATTTTGATGTTAATCTCCAAGCCCGTTAGTCGTGCCGAATTTATCAGTGGTAAGTTCATCGGTTTATCATCAGTTTTAGCCGTATTGGTGGCGGTGATGACGGGTATTTTTTTGGGATTGATGAAAATTGCCAAAGTATCCTACTCTCTTGAGAGTATCGCGATCGCGTCTTTATTTTTACTACTACAATTATGTTTAATCGCTGCTGTGGCAATTACTTTGGGTGTGTTTACCAGTTCATTGCTAGCAACAGCTTTAACCTTTGGTATTTATTTAATGGGTAATATTTCTCAAGATTTACTCAAGCTAGGTAATCTCAGTAATAACCCTACTGTAGAAGGTATTACTAAAGTTTTGTATCTTGTTTTACCCGACTTATCGCGGTTGGATTTGAAAAATCAAGCTGTTTATGGAATGCAAGCATTACCAAACACAACTGCATTAATTTCTAATGCTGGTTATGGATTGCTTTATAGTGTGATGTTATTAGCATTAGCAATATTGATTTTTTCAAAACGTGAATTTTAAAATAGGAATTAAAATATGGGGGAGGAATAACTAAGTTTCCTCACTCACTCCATGTTCGTAATTGTAAATATACAAGAATTAAAGTCACTGCTAAGAGTATTGTTGCGCCTGCTGCGGCATAACCAAAATCGAATTGGGCAAATGCCTCTTGATAAATATAGAAAACAAGTAAATTGGTAGAATTTAAAGGACCACCACCAGTCATAACATAAACCTGTTCAAAACTTCGTAATGTAAAAATAATTGTTGTGACAATTACGAATACTAAAGTTGGACGTAAGCCAGGTAAAGTAATGTACCAAAATTGCTGCCAACCATTAGCACCATCAAGTTCAGCAGCTTCATAACGACTGGGTGGAATTGTTTGCAAACCCGCTAAAAATACCACCATATTAAAACCTATTTGTTTCCAAATACTCAAAATAATTAATACTGGCATTGCCCAAAAAGTATCTCCCAACCAAGATATTGCTGGCTCTATCCCCCACATATTTGTTAATAACATATTCACTGGACCATCAGTTTGAAATATCCAACGAAAACCTAAACCTGCGGCAACTAATGAAACAATTGAAGGAAGAAAATAAGTTGTTCTTAAAATACCTCGAATGGGAATACTGCGATTTAATAATGCTGCTAAACCCAAAGGAATAATCAGGCTCGGAATTACAGTTGCGATCGCAAAATATAAAGTATTACTAATTACCTGCCAAAAATCAGGATTGAGGATTAATCTCGTGTAATTTTTTAACCCAACCCAGTAAGTACCTACTGATGTAAAACTTCCAGCCGTAAAGCTGAGGATAAACAGGTAAATTATCGGAAAAAGTATAAATAATCCTAATAAAATTAATGCTGGAGTCAGAAAAATCCAGGCTGCTAAGGTATCGTTATCTAAAATGTCGCCTTGATGATTACGGGAAGAAATCATGTTATGATTTGTGTTCATTTGTTGACCTCTTAGTAAATTTTCGTAAATATTCAACCATAATCAAGCTGTTTGATATTTGGATATGCAATGAATCATAACAATTTTCAGTTACAGCGATCGCAATTAGCTCAATACGTTTCCCCTAAAATACTATTGGTGGGCTTAGTGACAATAATCACAACTTTAAGTCAAGAAGTCATTGCCAAAGCAAATTCAAATCCACAAGCATCTCAAATAACAACGCTCACCCAATCATCTCAGCCAGTTCAGCAGCAACTAATCGGACATTGGCAAACCAAAAATGCCTCCAATTCAGAAATTATGAATTTTATTTTCACTGCTGAAAAAAAATTATTTATGTGGTCGAACTCTGATAATCTTGCATACGAGTTAACTTACAAAGTGAATTCAGAAACAAAACCTATGCAGTTAGATATTATCCCCACAGACATCAGTCAAAAGGTCGAAACAATTTTTGAAATCACTGTTGATGGTAAAATGCGGTTAGAGATTATTAATTCTGGTCCAGGTAAATCTAGACCAACTAATTTTTCTAGCACCACACCGAGTTTTGAAAGAATATCGTCATCGATAATTCCTCCCAAAAATATTAGATTTTTTGACCCCACAGAAAAGAAATAAACATCTCATTTAATACTAATTCAAATATAAATTTTTAGCTCAATTTTAGCTCCATAACCTACTAATTGCTCTCTTGAAGCTCAATCTTTTTCCTGTATTTATCCGCAATGAAAACGACTATTCCTAATTCACCACCAAGCTTGATTTGTCCTCCTATCGATAATACTTTTGCTAATCGAGAAAATCCAGCAAAAATAGGAATATTGGCTTCTGGTAATGGCAGTAATTTTGAAGCAATTGCTCAGGCAATAGAAAGTGGACAACTGAATGCTGAAGTTCGGGTTTTAATCTACAACAATCCTGATGCATACGCGGCAAAACGTGCAGAAAATAGAAATATTCCGGCAGTCTTATTGAATCATCGCAACTACAATAAACGTGAAGACTTAGATGTCGCTATTGTCGATATTTTACAGCAAAATGAGATAGAAATAGTTGTCATGGCAGGATGGATGCGAATAGTTACACAAGTTTTGATTAATAAATTTCCGAATAGAATTGTTAATATTCATCCGAGTTTATTACCCAGCTTTAAAGGCTCCCGCGCCATCGAACAAGCATTTTTAAGTGGCGTAAAAATTACAGGTTGTACAGTGCATTTAGTTTCCTTAGAAGTTGATAGTGGTGAAATTTTAATGCAAGCGGCTGTTCCCATTTTACCCAATGATACTTTAGATAGCCTTCATGCCAGAATCCAAGTAGAAGAACATAAAATTTTACCTGCCGCAATTTCACTAATGTTACTGAAGAAGAATGTAATTTAATTAGATAATTTGGATAATTTTGTGATTCGTGAAGTTGGCGATCGCAAATTTAAAATGGATTGGGAATTAATAAATTGATTTGCGAACACCAAATTCCCCTAAAATTCGTTTGTTAGCTCAAAACACATATCTGAATGATGACCAACCAAAGTAAGATTCCAGTAATTGTTAACGGTGCTGCGGGTAAAATGGGGCGTGAAGTGGTGAAATCGATCGCCCAAGCAGCCGACATGATATTAATGGGTGCTTTAGATACCAGTCCCGAACACCAAGGTAAAGATGCAGGAGAATTAGCTGGTTTAAGTGAACCTTTAGAAGTTCCAATTACTAACCAACTGGAAGCGATGTTGGGGTATGTTGCAGGGGAACGGCAAATGCAACCAGGGGTAATGGTAGACTTTACCCATCCTAGTGGGGTTTATGATAATGTACGGAGTGCGATCGCCTATGGTATTCGTCCAGTCGTTGGCACAACTGGTTTGAGTCCCGAACAGTTACAAGATTTGGGAGACTTTGCTGAAAAAGCCAGCACTGGTTGTTTAATTATTCCCAACTTTTCCATTGGTATGGTGTTATTACAACAAGCAGCAGTAACAGCATCAAAATATTTCGACCACGTGGAAATAATTGAATTGCATCACAATCAAAAAGCTGACGCACCAAGCGGTACTGCTATTCAAACCGCTCAACTCCTAGCAGAGATGGGTAAAACTTTTAACCTACCTCAAGTAAAAGAAGAAGAGAAAATCAAAGGTGCAAGAGGTAGCGAAGCCGGAGAAGGTATTAGAATACATAGTATCCGCTTACCTGGACTAATAGCCCACCAGGAAGTTATATTTGGTGCAGATGGACAAATATATACATTACGTCACGATACATCGGATCGGGCTTGTTACATGCCAGGAGTTTTACTCGCAATTCGCAAAATTCAACAGTTAAAGTCTTTGGTATATGGATTAGAAAAAATATTATAGGCAGTCGGGAATAGGGAATGACTGGAATCTTTTGTTCCCTTCCCCAGTCCCATCAACCTTTCCCATTCTTCGAGTTCATAAAAAATGCTTGTTCCACTCACCCGCGAAAAGTTTGAACAACTCATCCCTCTGATTGCTACAGGTCGTCAGTATAAATATTATTGGGGGAAATTTCCCAGCTTTTTACAGAGGTTGCTCATTTCCGTAGTTGCTGCGGCGATCGTTTTATTATTTGTAGTTTTATTCAGACTAGACTTTGATCTTGTTATCTTCATACTGGGGATAGTTGGAGCCTTTTATTGGTTATGGAGTCCAGCTTTTCAAGCCAGCCAGCGAAACTTAAAATGTCGTCGCTACAAATATAGCGGTTTTTTCCGAGGTCGCATACTAGATTTTTGGATTACCGAAGAATTAATCAGTAAGCAAGAAACCGTTAATAACAAAGGTGATTTGGTGATTGTTGAAAACCGTGAAAAGCGAATTAATTTGGAAATAGAGGACGAAACCGGATTTATTGCCGAATTTCAAGCCCCATTACAGGTTGCTTATAAAGCTATTTCCCGTGGTCAATGGGCAGAATTGGTGGTCATGTCTAATCGTGCAGACCTTAGCACTATTGAAGAAATCAGTGATGTCTACATTCCTAGTCGTGACCTATGGGTCAGCGATTATCCCTTTTTACGGCGTGATTTTTTTGCCGCAGTTAGCAGTCGTTTGCGTGATAATGAAAATGATACGCCTCAACGTCGCCGTCGTTCATCTGGAAGCAATAGACCCAGACAAAAAAATGATTATTAAATCACTTCTAACTTAATTATCCTTCTTGCCCATATGCCTGCCAGGCTAAATCAATCAAGCCATCCACAACCGCAGATGCGACTACAGCATTACCCTTACGCCCTTCAATCATAATATTGGGTATTAGCGAATCTCGTAGCTTTTCCTTGGCTGTATCGACACCTATAAACCCTGCTGGAGTCGCGATGATTAGAGCAGGTTTAATTTCCTCAGCTTCAATTAACTCCACCAGCATAGAGAGTGCAGTTTGTGATTGCCCCACAACAAAGATGCCTTCTGGGTATCGTTTTGCCAGTGTTTTAGTACCCCAAGCCACACGTGTCTTTCGATCTTGTGGAGTTGTTACTGCATCAAAACTACAAAATATTGGATTCGCAAATGTATTTTGGATATCGTATGCAATACCCACTTGTACCATTGGCATATCCACAATGATGGTAGTACGTGCAGACAAGGCTGCCGCAGCCGCTTGTAGGGCACGTTCTGAGAAACGAAGCAAAGATTGATATTCAAAGTCTGCCGTGGCATAAATAACCCGTCGTACTATTTCATACTCTGCGGGTGAAAAAACATGATCACCAATTTCTTGGTCGATTATTGCCAAACTTTGAGCGTCAGTTATGTGCCATTCCATTACATTTACATTTATGCCATCAGTCAACAGCATTCAGCTTATACTATTTTGGATTTTAGTGAACTACCCACACTACCAACGCATATCAACAACTCACTTTCAGAAGCAGAGCAAGATCGCAAACACGTAGAAAAAATAACTTAACCCCAGTTTCTCTAATAAATTTTCAATTCACAAACAAGAAAAAACGCTCCTGATAAGCTTAGGACTGACGCAAGCGTCACAATATAAGGTCAACTGGCACATACCTTCCAATCTGAGTTTAATGCTTATAAGCCTTAATTTATAACTGTTACAGCTAAATTAAGCCAATGTGACAGTTCTACTGAAAATGTGCCAGTTGCGTAAGTCCTGAAGCTCTTAAATCTAAATCAACAAATACATTCCTAAACGAGTTTAAGTTTTTGAAGCAGGTAGAAACGCTACGCGCTTCAAATCACGATGTCTTTGTTTGTGAATACTCTTGCTAATGTATGCCACACCACCCTCCACCGACACTTGAATGAAAATAGCTCGATTGGTTGAGTTACATGCTTAAGTAATGGAATTATGGAGATGATTCTTTGTCGCCCAGATATTTCTTCGCATAAAAAACCTCTTACAGAAAAAATTTCGGAATATGTAAGCGTCAAAAAA
>NZ_JAYGHN010000083.1:0-8818 GCF_034931845.1 Calothrix sp. UHCC 0171 | reverse complement strand
ATTTGTTACTGTCCAAGACTAACTCGATTTCAGTAGACTTTACAAGGAGATGTGCATAAAACTATCGAACAATTTCGATCATGGGTGACAGAGGGATACCTTGTAAAAACGTTTCCCAAGGCAAAAAGACTGTTCGGTTGGAAGGCTCAAAACAGCTAAAATGTTATGTTAAAAGTTATTTTATTAGGGTTGGCGAGGATTCCCAAGACTCCAGAATCGCATCTCTTGGAATTGGTGAATTAGAGAAATTATCGACTCGAATATCCCTCCATATATCCGAGACTTGCCATCCTGAGTTACCGACTGATTGGACTAAAGGGTTGTCTCTGGCTGAAATATAGTTTGATACTTGGTTTTCGATAATTAAGGGTTTGCTTCCGGAACCACTTCTGAAAAATCCTCATTTAAGAAAATTTAGTCAGCAATGCTAAAATGCGTTTTGATGTTGGCGTTAATAAAGTACGGCGATAAGCATCTGCGGCTTTTTTAATAGCTTCGGCTTGAGTTGGATAGGGATGAATTACACCAGACAAACCATTTAAACCAATTTTATTCACAATAGCCGTGGTGACTTCACTGATAGTTTCTCCTGCATGACGGGAGACAATGGTTGCACCCAAAATTTTATCCGTACCTTTTTTGTGGATAATTTTCACAAAACCATCTTCTTCCCCGTCTGCGATCGCGCGATCTACACTACTAAAGGGAATCTTGATGGTATTAATATCAATCCCCTGTGCTTGAGCTTGTTGTTCGTACATTCCCACATGGGCAATTTCTGGATCAGTATATGTCACCCAAGGCATTACCAAACTACTCAGTTTAGATTTTCCGAATCCAAAGGGAGAAAACAAAGTATTTTTAATCACAATCCGCGCTGCGGCATCTGCTGCATGGGTAAATTTCCAATCCATGCAGATATCTCCATCTGCATAAATTTTCGGGTTGGTGGTTTGCAGATAATCGTTAACTTTTACTCCCTTACGTTGATCATACTCCACCCCAACTGCTTCTAAATTTAAACCTTCCACATTCGGTGCGCGTCCCGCACCTACTAAAATATCATCAACAACAACGCATACTTTAGAGCCATTGCTAATCGCGTGGATCATTTTTCCTTCCGGAGTTTTTTCCACACTTTGGATTTGGCTATTTAAAAGTAGCTGAATACCTTCGCGAATGAAAACATTTTGTACAATTTCCGCCGCATCGCTATCTTCCTTATTTAAAAGATGAGAAGCATTATGGAATAGGATAACTTCAGCACCTAAACGTTGAAAAGCTTGAGCTAATTCGCAACCGATGGGACCACCACCAATTATAGCTAGACGTTTAGGTAATTTAGTGAGAGAAAAAACAGTTTCATTCGTCAAAAATCCAGCTTCTTCAATTCCCTTAATTGATGGTCGCACAGCCCTAGCACCCGTAGCAATTACAGCTTTTTTATACTGTAGAGTTTTATCACCAACTTGAACTGTATTATTATGTAAGAAATGACCATTCCCCAAGAAAACATCGACTCCCAGTTTTTGAAAACGATGAGCCGAATCGTTATGGCTAATACCTGACCTTAAACGACGCATTCGCTCCATCACTGCGGGAAAATCAACATCTATTTGTGTTGGTGGATTAATTCCTAAAGCTTTTGCTGACAATATTTCCCCCACAACGCGAGAGGAACGGATCATACATTTGGAAGGGACACAACCGACATTTAAACAATCCCCACCCATTAAATGTTTTTCTACTAAAGCTACTTTTAATCCCACATCTAAACCTGCTGCACCTGCTGCAACAACTAATCCTGCTGTACCCGCACCAATCACAACTAAATCATAACAATCAGCAGGTTGGGGATTAACCCAATCTGGGGGATGAACGTGGGAAATTAATTTTTGATTATACTCATCCATTGGTGGAAGAGTAACTTTTTGAAATCCATAGTTTGACATAAATTCACTCCTTGAATAGGCAAAAAAACACTGAGTTTAAAATATAGTATACATGTCGGATATAATCGGGAGTAATTACTTTTCTATTTTGAAATTCAAACAATGTAAATAATTGAATTTTAAACTAGTGCTATACGACGTAAATAAAACAACCATTGTTGTGAGGAAAAAGCTGAAATTTCCAGATTTTAAGCTTTCTGTCTTCATCTACTAGTTAAACAATATTCCTATATTATTAATAAATAATCGTCCTTATCCCTGAGTATATTATCAATAATTACTGAGAAAATGCTGAGACTTCTGCTAATTTCCCTGACAAATTTGATGTTATTCTCAGAGATAAGTTTTTGACTGTTTACGAACATTTGCTAAACAACAACTACCCTGGGGATTGTTCACCTCACAACCACAACGTCCAGCTTGAATATGGGTGCGAATTGAAGATTCGGCTGTACTATGGTTTGTCTGTTGAATTTCTTGTCCTATTCTGTCTCTTGTCCAATTAAAACAATAACACACAGGAACTTGTCCCCCCTGAGCTTTTGGGAACACAGGGACTTTTATCTCGTCTACGATGAAAGTTTGACCATGTTCGTTAAAATAAACTACGGGACAATCAATTGAATCACAGAAAAAGTAATTTGTTTGAGAATTAAGGGTTTCTAATGCCTTCGGTTTCAACAAACTTTTGAGTGTAATTGTTTTTACGGTTCTTCCTTTCATCCCATTCACTGGACAGTTTCCTTTCCAGGAATTTTGAGTTTTAGAGCAACATTCTTCAGACATATTTTTTCTCCTATTTACATTTTTGCGATGTGACTTGCGGTAGCGAAAATATGAAAGCAAAGTTAGTGCGACTAATATTCCTAATGCTGGTAAGAGAACATAATCGAGATAACCGACGATCGCACTTAATCCGACTGCTCCTAGTAAAATAACTAGAATAGGTGTGAAGCAGCACAAAGCAACAATCACGGTTCCTGTTAAACTAGCAATTAATGCGTTTTTAGGCTTCATTGGACAAATTTCGTCTATCAATTAATTGAGATCGAATTGTTCATTTTCATCATTCTTAGACTCTAAAACCTCATTTTCTAAAGCCTTACGAGCAACTTTAGTCACATAAATTGTCACAGCAACGGTAGCAATAAAACCGATAATCCGAATCGCCCACTGAACACCTGGATTACCAGGTTGAGACTCAGTACCAATTGTGGCAATATTACCAGCTAAGGAACCGATATAAACATACATAATCGTACCGGGAATCATGCCAATGGAAGCAAGAACGTAGTCCTTGAGGGAAACTCCCGTCACCCCGTAGGCATAGTTCAATAAATTAAAGGGAAACACAGGTGAAAGTCGAGTTAAAAGGACTATTTTTAGCCCTTCTCGACCCACAGCTTCATCAATCGCTCGAAATTTCTGATTTCCAGCAATTTTCTTGGCAACCCATCCTCTCGCCAAATAACGTCCAACCAAGAAAGCAGCCGTAGCACCGATAGTTGCACCAATAAAGACATACAGTGAACCCATCACCACACCAAAGACAACACCCGCACCCAAGGTGAGGATTGATCCTGGTAGAAATGCAACAGTAGCCACAATATAAAGAAATATAAATGCCAATGCTCCCACAGTACCCAGACCATCAATCCACAGTAAAGCATCCTTTAACCAGATTTGGGGATTAAATCCGGAGACATTTTGTGCCGATTCTTGTCCAAAAGCTGGTTCTGTGGTGAATACAAAAGTCAGAGCAAATGCACTCAACATTAGGAAAACAAATTTAAATTTAACGAGCTTTTGCCAATTCCTAGTTGATATCTCTGCGATAGTTCTGTTTTTTTGTGGGGAAACGGTCAGATTCTGATTTACAGGTTGGTACATGGGTAATTTCTCCCGATTAAATGTTTTTATTTAAAGCTTGCTTGGCTAAACGTGCTAAATAAATAGTCATAGCCACCGTAGCGATCAATCCCACACCCCGAATCAGACACTGGATAATTTGGGTTTCGGGACTAATTGACTGCTCATTTTTTCCCAGCATCGCCAAATCTCCCACCATAGAACCAAGGTAAACGTACATCACGGTACCGGGAATCATGCCTAGAGAACCTAAAATATAATCTTTGAGAGAAACCTGGGTTATACCAAAGGCATAATTTAACAGATTGAAAGGCAAGACAGGGGAAAGACGAGTCAACAAAACAATTTTAAACCCTTCTTTGGCTACTGCTTTGTCAATGGCTTGGAACTTAACATTACTCTGAATCGTCTTGCAAATGACATCCCGACACAAGTAACGTCCAATCAGAAAAGCCCAGGTTGCTCCCAAAGTTGCGGCGATCGCCACATAAACTGACCCCCAAAATACGCCGAACAGCACACCTCCACTCATTGTCAGTAATGTACCAGGGATAAATAGTACGGTTGCCACGTTGTAGATGACTATAAATGCAACTGCTGCCAAAGAACCGAGACTTTCCACCCAAATTAGGGAAGTCCGTAAAAGTTCCTGAAGATTCAATTGTTTGCCAGCAACAATGATAATAGCAACTAGAATACTAACTAATAATAGTTTGAGATGGGAACTGAATCGGCGTTTCTTGGGTTGGGTCATTTCATCAGTTGTTGATACTCAGTCTTGCTTTCCCTGGCTTATCTAATTTTGGGAAATTTACCCATTAGGTGAGTGAAGGTAACTTTGCCCATTTCACCAGGCATTTGACCATGTGTTTTGTTATCTGCGTGATAGGCAACTGCGAGAATTTGATAATTATTATTGTTGGGTACAGTGATATTTGCAGTGACGTTACCCCGACGATCGGCTCTGAATTCATTACTGGGGGTGCCTCCTGCTGCTCCCATGTCCATTCCCACAACTTTTTTATTCACCCACCAGAAGGTGTAAAGTCCATTAGGTGCTAAACCACTAGCTTTGAGCGTCACCTTATAATTATTCGCATTGACTGGTGATACGGAAACCTCACCTTTCGCAGTCAGCCATCTTTCTTTGCTAAAACCTCTGGGAGCACCATCATCAGCAGTAGCCATGAGCATTCCGGAGGTCTTTTGATTCTGTGCTATTAAAGTTGGGGAAATACCTTTGTTGTTGGTGTTTATCTGGTTTGCTCTGACAGCAGGTAACACAACACTAGATAAAGTTAGGGTAGATAGGCTAGCGATAATTAGACGTTTCATGTTCATAACTCCTAATTGAATACTTAACTTGAGTTAGAAAATAAATCCCGACGAGATACAAACCAATTAGACGCATATGCTGTCTTGATTCTGCTTTGTATTTGTTTTGTACCTTCTACTCAATAGACGAACCTCAAGTCAAAATGGATTTACTCAAAACCGATGAAATGAAAAATTATGCTTGAAACCTTTATGTCAAGGGGTTTTAAAGAATGTTGGAGAGCAACGCGATCGCCAATAATCCTACACCAAAAATTCTCTTTATGGAGATTTGAGAGAATCCTCACTCCTAGTCATCAACTAAACAAGCCCAAAATCAAAACATCAAAAGTAATGGAGAATTTTGACTATTATAAGGCGCGTTTATATGCAAAAATCAGTAATTATAAAGAGCTTTTAATATGCGATCCTTCAAGAATTAGGCTGATATTTCGCACACTGTTGAATTAATCTAGCGACAATACCTGTCCAGCCAGTTTGGTGAGATGCGCCTAAACCTACACCATTATCGCCGTGAAAATATTCGTGAAACAGAATCAAATCGTGCGGGAACTTTTTTGTACTGCCATAACACGGTCTTTGACCCGATTCATCTTGCTCAAAAAGTTTGATCAGTCGCTCAGACAATTCAACCGCAACTTCTTGTAAAGTCATTTCTCTACCCGAACCAGTGGGGAATTCTACTTTGAAGTCATCGCCAAAATAGGAGTAAAATCGCTGGAGTGATTCGATAATTAGGTAGTTTATAGGAAACCAAATCGGTCCGCGCCAATTAGAATTGCCACCAAACATACCAGTAGTAGACTCAGCAGGTTGATAATCTACTCGATACTCGGTTCCATTCACTTTCATTGTGTAAGGATGCTTTTGATGAAATTTAGAAACCGAACGAATCCCGTAGGGACTAAGAAACTCGCTTTCATCGAGCATCTTTTGCAGAATAAGCCTGAGTTTATCTCGATAAGCGATCGCGAGTAATCTCCGTTCACCCACACCATTCGTCTGCATACAGGCAATTTTCTGAGTCAAATCGGGACGATTTTGAATAAACCATTTTGTCCGCTTACTGAAGCTAGGAAACTGAGATAAGGTGGCTGGTTCAATGGTACTGACTGCAAATAATGGAATCAACCCTACGAGCGATCGCACTTTCAGCAAGTTGCAATGTCCATCGGGAAAGCGTAGCGCATCGTAGTAAAAGCCATCGTGTTTATCCCACAAAGAAATATCTGATTGTCCAATACCGTCAATTGCATCGGCAATATAAAGAAAATGCTCAAAAAATTTGCTGGCAATATCCTCATAGGTGGGATTCGATTTGGCTAATTCTAAGGCAATTTCCAGCATATTTAGGCAATACATTCCCATCCAACTAGTACCATCTGCTTGTTGCAAATAACCACCTGTAGGTAGTTCGGCACTGCGATCAAAGATGCCAATATTATCTAAACCCAGAAAACCACCTTGAAAAACATTTCTCCCTTCAATGTCTTTGCGATTTACCCACCAGGTAAAATTAAGCAGTAATTTTTGAAAAACTCGTTCTAAAAAGTCTTGATCAGTACGGTTATATAACTCTCGTTCAATTTTATAAATATTCCAAGCAGCCCAAGCTTGAACAGGCGGATTCACATCACCAAAAGCCCATTCATAAGCCGGAATTTGTCCATTGGGGTGCATATACCATTCTCGCAGCAAGCGCGACAATTGTAGCTTGGCAAAGTCTGGATCAATCATTGCCAAAGGAATCAGATGAAAGGCTAAATCCCAAGCAGCAAACCAAGGATATTCCCATTTATCGGGCATGGAAAGCACATCATCATTAAAAAGGTGAATCCAATCTGAATTACGACCTTTGGTATGGGAAACTGGAGGAGGAGGACTAGCTGGATCACCTTTGAGCCATGTTTCAACAATGTAGTAATAAAACTGTTTATTCCACAGCATTCCCGCAAATGCCTGTCGTTGAATTTGTCGCCGTTCTAAAGACATTTCAAATGGACAAATACGATGATAAAATTCGTCGGCTTCTTGTAACCTCGTTGCAAAAATTTGATTAAATTCAGAACCAAAAGGTGTTGTCAAATCTGAAGTATCACTCAACCGTAAATTGATTGTTTGAGTTTCACCTGCATTAATAGATAACTCATAATGTGCAGCACATTTTGTCCCTATGCGCTGAGGATTAATAGCATCTTGGCGTTGGTGAATTAAGTAATCGTGAAAAGCATCTTTAACATAGGGAGACGCATTCTTAACCCCGAACAATTTTTGAAAATTGGTTTCGTTTTCGGTAAATAATAGAGGTAAAAATTGCTGTGTATTGCTATGCTCACAATATAGCGATCGCTGACCCAGTGTAGGATGATTGGCTGCAATAATACTGAAGCAATCTGACTCAGAAAATACTTTGAGAATTGGTTTTTCGCAGTCATATCCCCAAGACCAGGTATTACGAAACCAAAGTGTTGGTAATAAATGTAAAGTTTTAGGGTAACTCCCTTGGTTGGTAATACTGATTTGAATGAGGATATCTTCAGGAGAGTTTTTGGCGTATTTTACTTCCACATCAAAATAGCGATTATCGTCAAAAATCCCAGTATCAATCAATTCGTATTCTAGGGAGTAGCGTGAAGCGTAGCTATCCCGAAGGGAATCGCGCTGTTGATTTTTTCGCACTAACTGCTCATAGGGAAACGCTTCCTGGGGATACTTATAGAGGTATTTCATGTAGGAATGAGTCGGTGTATTATCGAGATAGAAATAGCACTCCTTGACATCCTCGCCATGATTACCTTCATTTCCCGTTAAGCCAAACAACCGTTCCTTGAGAATCGAGTCCGCACCATTCCAAAGGGTAATCGCAAAACAAAGTCGCTGATGATTGTCACAAATACCTGCAATACCGTCTTCTCCCCAACGGTAAGCACGAGAACGAGCATGGTCATGAGGAAAAAATTCCCACGCTGTACCATCTGCACTATAATCTTCTCGCACCGTTCCCCACTGTCGTTCACTCAGATATGACCCCCAACGACTCCAAGCTGTATGATTGTGATTTGCCTGTAACCTCTGCTCTTCCTCTGTCATAATTACCCCCTCAATGAACTTCAAACCAAAATGGATTTACTCAAAACCGATGAAATGAAAAATTTCTGTGGGAAACTTGCTGGAAGTGCTTATCTATCTCAACAACAGCTAATGAAAGAAATGGAAATTCTTGGAAGAGTCCCTATCCTTCCAGAAAACGAGCAAAACTTAAATCCTGTCGATATTTGGAGTAATTTACACAGACATGCTCCATTTGAAAGCGATCGCTATGTACTCGATTAATCAAATCGATCACTCCTGTGACTGAGGTCAGATGAAAAATGTTATGCATATCATGGCTATTGAAAAACTTTCTTTCTAAAACCTCTGTTTCTAGCCATAACATTAATGTTGTCCAAATATCTCCAAATAGAATAATCGGGGTTTCACAGATATGTTCTACCTGCATTAATTGCCAAGTATAAAATAATTCCAGCAAAGTCCCAATTCCTCCAGGTGCAATAATCACCGCATCTGCAAGGGAGACAAAAGCATCTAATCTGCTACTAAATTGCTCAAAATCCTTGTAGACATCCAGGGTACATATTCGGATGTTGTTCGTGGGGAAGTTT
>NZ_JAYGHN010000082.1:0-9012 GCF_034931845.1 Calothrix sp. UHCC 0171 | reverse complement strand
CGCCCCTGTCCTGGCAGACAGAGGCGTATAGATTCAAAAAAAAATTTCTTTTGTTAGGTGAATTATGACGCAAAGCACTACCAAAATTCAAGGAAAATTTTACCCACTGCAACATAAAGAATGGTTAAGGACTTGTGGGAAAGTCAAACCAGCAGAATTAGAGCTAATTCATTTATTTGGTCGTAGAGATTTGGCTAAATTAACTCTTGCTCAAAGTATTTGCTTGGAATTTGGCATCAACGTGAAGAACTTTGAGGAGGTGCGATAGCTATGACAACTAAAACACGCACCGTTCGCCGTCCGCAACAAATTGAGGAATCGAAGATGCAAGGCTATTTCATGATTTCCAGACGGGATGCATCTGTTGCGATCGCCAACAAGTTAACTGGTTCTCAATGTCGTCTGTGGTTGTACCTGATGTTAATCGATCCATTTGCAGACCGAACAGCAGATGGGGAAATCAAATACCACGATTTACCTACCATTCCAGAAATTGCGATTACGGTGGGTAGTTCACCCGATACGGTCGAAAAAGATTTAAGAAAACTGCGGAAATTAGGACTTTACGAATATCGCACTGTAAGTATACAAGGCTACAACAGCACAGCTGCCAAAGCTAGGGTAGAGGCTGAATCTTTGAAATCTAAACCAGCAAAGTCCAATTCTTCTCGCACAGAAGCCGCACGTAGCACATCCAAGAATACAAACCGTCGTGAAGTTCAAAACCCCACACATAAGCAAGCTACATCGGTTGACTCAGATGAAAGCACACAACAGCAAATCGAACTCAAACTCAGTCAGGACAATGAGTCCGCTTATTTAAGCCCCGATAGCGCTTATTTAAGCCCCGATAGCGCTTATTTAAGCGGAAATCGAGAGATAGAAACCTTGCCCAATAAGGATTTCAGCGCTCCCTCAGATCATTCATATCAATCAAATCTATTCAAATCTCTCTCAGAACAAGAGAGAGAGAAATTTTTAGAGTTTGCAAATAAAAAGGCATCCGAACTACCAGTCCCACCAACTTTGCCAGGGAAATGGATTGAAGCTCACTTTGAAGAATTACATGTTCTCTGGAAAAAACATCAATCTTCTATTGAGGTTACACATTGCGGGGGGCGCGATAGTACAAATGTTTTAGATTTCGATAATTGGGATGCGATTAACCACGAGGGGCAATACATCACGCTGATGGGTATCGGTTTGGCAAAGTTTTGTGAGAACAAGGTTTCCAAGGCTTGGTACGAATGGGCGGTTATTAAGTATCCCCATAAATTTGTCGAAGTTCCGGAATGAGGATGCTGTAACGAAGGTGCGTCTCTAACTTGGGTTCGCTAGAAGCGAACTGAGGAGAACCAGAGGCGGAAGGATTGAGGGAGAAATTTAGACCGAAAAATTATGTACGCCAAACAAGAACATAGAAACGTAATTGACTTTGCTTCTGCCATTGGTAAGTTGCCACCGCAGTGTATCGAAGCGGAAGAGGCAATATTGGGAGGTATTTTATTTGACCCCAATGCAATCATGCGGGTGCGCGATCGCTTGAAGCCTTACCATTTTTATCTCAATGCCCACCAGGATATTTACTTTTCGGCTATTAGGCTTGCGGCGACTGAACAGCCAACGGATTTGATTGTAGTTGCCAACTGGCTTGAGGCGAACGATTTATTATTTCGGGTTGGGGGCAGAAGTAAACTAGTCTCCCTGGTTGAAAGGTGCGTTAGTGCAGTGAATATCGATGCTTTGGCTGATTTGGTAATCAGGAAGTGGAAGCGTCGAGAATTAGGGCGGTTGGGCGCTCTGGCGATGGAATTGCAACATAAATCGGATGATGACGTAACCCTAGAAAAAGCTTTTGAGCAGTTGCAAACCCAGATTTACAATTTGCAGCAAGGGGAAAACACATCGAGTACGAGCCATATTTCTGGTGTGATGACCGATACTTACCAAATTGTCGATGAACGTAACAAAGGCTTGGCTCCACTGGGTGTCCCCACGGGATTTTATGACCTAGATGCGATGGTTAATGGTGGGTTTAATCGTGGTGATTTGGTAATTATTGCGGGTCGTCCAGCAATGGGAAAGAGTGCGATCGCTGCTCAGATTGGGTTTAATGTGGCGCAGTTGCAAAATCTGCCTGTGGTTTTATTCAGTTTGGAGATGAGTAAAACCCAAATTGCAATGCGAATGCTGGCAGACGAAGCCCAGGTTGAAAGTACCTACCTCAAAAGTGGCAAGATTAGCGATCGCCAATGGGAGCCGATTACCACAGCTGTAAGAGAGATATCGGAATTACCGATATCTTTGAATGATTGCGTTACCCCATCTTTAAGTTATTTTGAGGCTGAATGCCGTCGCATTATGACCAGAGAACGGCGGGAATTGGGATTGGTGGTGATTGATTATTTGCAGTTAATGGGAGAGGGTGATGGCAACCGTAACAACGAAATTGCGGCGATTACCCGTGGGTTGAAACGACTAGCAATGAAACTGCAAGTACCCGTGATTTGTTTGTCTCAGCTTTCTCGTGCCGTGGAAAGCCGACAGAATAAACGTCCAATTATGTCAGATTTGAGAGATTCGGGCGGGATTGAGCAGGACGGGGACAAGGTGATGATGTTGTACCGCGATGACTATTACCATTCAGATTCGCCGGAGCGGGGAATCTGCGAAGTGATTATTGCCAAACACCGCGATGGAGCGACGGGAACAGTGAAACTGTTGTTTGATGGACAGTTTACACAATTTAAAAACTTGGCTCGTAATGGTTGGTGAGCAATATCGATGCTAACTCATGCGAATTTTTTTGCTGGATTAGGTGTATTCAGCTTTGCCGCAGGGGAATTATATTGACAGCTCATGTTATTAGGAGTGTATAGAAAATGCTCCGACAAATCGACCTATGCAGTGGTGTTGGGGCTGGTTTTCCTCTCGCTGCCACTGTTATCCACGGGTTTAAGCTACGTGGACTGTGCGAACGAGACGAATTTTGCTGCGATCTACTCCGCGATCGCTTCCCCGGAATCCCAATTTACCCCGATGTGAAAGAACTTTGGCTCAAACCAAGTTATGCAGACCTCATCACAGCTTCGCCACCATGTCAACCTTTTACCCTTGAAGGAAAAAGATTGGGAAGTAAAGACCCTAGAGACTGTATCCCCGCAGTTTTACGAATTGTCAGAAGAAGTCAACCCAAATTTTTCTGTCTCGAAAACGTGCCTGGATTGTTATCAGCCCCCATTAATCCCGGAAACGAACCCGGCTCATATTTCCAACAGATGCTCCAAGAGCTTTGGTCAAGTGGGTATGATGCGGAATGGGTTGTTGTCGGAACGCAACAGTTTACAACTCCCTGGAGAGGTGAGAGGCTTTTACTCGTTGCCACGTCCCGGTGCGTTGTCGAAAAGTTCCGAATCGAGCCGACCACCTGGGAATACCAAATCCGAGGCGCAAGCGAAGAAACTGGGCATTCTCCAGAAAAACGAAGTCTTCAATCCAGAGTGGCTGGAACAACAGTTCGGACTCCCGATAGGTTGGACATCCCCCCAGGAACTAAGAGCGGCAACCGAATTAATCGTGCCCGTCGCGCCGCCCTCGGAAATATCCTCGACCCCAGAATTGCCCAACTTGCACTCAAACGAGTCTTGTACCTCAATTCCATTAGTAGCCACAGCTAAGGAACCACAAGCCAAATACTCCGTTGCAACAGCGCGAATGTGCCGGGACAGAGTATTCTGTCCAACTTCGCTCTCTCTAAAAGCTATTAGCCTCTGGCAACCCTGGGCTTCTCTAATTCCCCTGGGGCTGAAACATTATGAAACTCGCAGTTGGAAAACAAACTACAGGGGTAAGCTGTTGATTTGCTCGACTACCAATAACCCAAAGCATTACCGGGAATATCTAAAAATTAGGGAGGAGCTACAACTACCAGACTGGGATGAGGATAACTTTCCACATGGTCAGGTGATCGCTCTCGTTGATTTGGTTGATTGCATTGAAATGACACCTGAGTTTATCGCCCAACAGTCCCGAACTGAAATTCTATGTGGGGATTGGCAAGTTGGGCGCTACGCTTGGAAGTTAGAGAATATCCAACCCATCACAGAACCGTTTGTAGTTAAGGGTAAGCAAGGGCTTTTTAGTATCTCTGTAGAAAACCTTGAGTTTGATGTGGGAGGGGAAAGCACAAAGGGTAAGGAGGAGAGTCTAAAACTATTGACTGTTGATGATAAACCTCCAACTCATAACTCTCAACTCCAAACTCCTAACTCCAAACCTAAAGACCAAAGTCCAAATAAGAATGATTGTTGGTACACACCACCCCACATCATTGATTTGATAGTCCAAGTGCTGGGACAAATTGACCTTGACCCCTGTGCGGATGATGGTAAACATATTCCCGCAGCGCAACATTTTACTGCAACGGATGACGGGTTAAACCGGGACTGGCACGGCCATGTATATATAAATCCTCCCTACAGTTGCCCTGGTGTGTGGATGGCAAAACTACAGGCTGAGGTGGAATCGGGACAGGTGAAGGAGGTGATCGCTCTTGTTCCCGCAGCTACCGATACTAATTGGCTATCCCCGGTGTTGAAGCTGCAACCTGTTTGTTTTTGGAAAGGACGCATCAAGTTTTTGGATGTGAATTACCAACCCAAGTTACCTGCAAGGCAGTCACATGTATTGGTGTATTGGGGGGAGAATTGGGAGCGGTTTAGAGAAGTGTTCGACCCACACGGGTTTGTTACTGTGCCGAAGCAGTTCCTAGGGGATAAGTTGAATAATGAAATATCTCCTAGGAAAACGTCAGAATCCTTACAGCACGAGGATAGAACAGATATACAAATATCTCCCACCCTAGGTGACACTTCTCAATTCCTAGGGGATAAATTAGATAGTGATATATCCCCTAGGAAAATACGCCGAACCAAGGGGGATGGTAGTGGCAGTATTCATTACCGTACTGTGACGAAAAAGGGTAAGGATTATCACGAAGCTTATTATCACTATGAGTTTTGGAACGGGGGCGATCGCCTGGTCAAATCTTCGCGCTATATCCCCAAGCGGTTACTTACCCAGGTACAAAAAATGGATGTGGAGAAAGTACCAGTGCGGGAAATATTGCAGGTGTTGGGGGTAATATTTGAATAGAAGTATACTTTAACTTCTCTTTTCAGTCTGGTGCAGCTATAGAACTATTATTTAGAAATATAAGTTCTCATAAAATAATCAAAATATTTGATTGCACTGCTTTTTGTGTAGGTTGAAAACTCTTACCATTAGATAAAAAGACTAGTTGTTTAAGGTTATAGGCTACAAAAGACCCTTGGTGCTCAACGCCTACTGGCATCTAAGGTTAGAACACCAATTAAAGAAACACAAAGATTTCTTTCACTGTAGGGTGCTCAACGCCTACTGGCATCTAAGGTTAGAACACAGCGAGGGTGTAAACCCTTACTCTGAGCCTTTCCCTGAATAATTTTACAAGCATCTCCGATAAAAACACAATCGTAAATAGAAAAACGACTGCAACGCCAATTTTTCAACAATTTTATAATTGCTGCAAAGCTTGTAATACAGATATTTTAGCCATTATGCAGGCATCTTCCAGATATTTTTACCAGTTCAAACGCTTTCCTAACAAGGCTCATGACTACTTCTATTCATAAATTGACTTGCACAAACAGAGATGCTTGCATTTTATTCAAAATATTAATAACCATGTACTAATAATTGCTAAATATTTACTTTTAAAAAGTTTTAAAAGCGGAAGTATTTTTGCCGGGTATCTCTTTTAGGATAACCATATCAATCTGGGTATAGATTTATGTCTCCTCGGCATCTTGAACGACTACTGCAACTTGATGAACTCATCCGAACCAAGATAAAACCGACCACTGTTAGTTTAGCAAAAGAATTAGAAGTCAGCGAACGGACTATTCGCAGCGACATTGCTTTTTTGCGCGATCGCTATCATGCTCCTCTGGAATATAACTCGAAACTAGGACACCATTACATTGAACCAGAATGGCGATTACCCAGCGTACCCCTCACCAAAGGAGAATTATTTGCTTTGACTGTGGGGGCAAAAATGCTGGAAACTTACGCAGGTTCACCCTATGGGATGCTACTGAAAACTGCGATCACGCAATTAAGTCAACGACTTCCCGAAGAAACCTGGGTGAACATCCGGCAATTGGCTGAGGAACACATGATATTTGGTGGTGGTGCGGAAATCGATTTGAATCCAGAGATTTGGCACAACATCGAAGATGCTTGCAGCCAACGTCGCTCTGTGATGATGACCTATTACACAGCTAGTCGAGATGATATTTGCGAACGCAAGTTAGACCCATATCTATTACATGTCTACCGTGGTACAAATCTATACTTAATTGGCTACTGTCACAAGCGTCAACAATTTCGCTGGTTTCGAGTTGACAGGATTAGAAAACTAGAAATATTGCCCGAGTACTTTACTCCTGACCCCAGCTTTAACGCCAAGGAATATATTGGTAACGTGTTTCAGCACGAAGTAGGGGATAAATTGCTGGATGTAGAAATTTGGTTTGATGCCAAAACTGCACCCTACATAAAAGAGAGACGCTGGCATTTTACCCAAGAAATTGAGACCCATGGGGATAATTCCATGACGTTGAAGATGCAGGTACGGGGGATTAATGACTTGAAACGGTGGGTGATGTGGTATGGGAAGGGTGCAAAGGTGATTCGTCCCCAGGAGTTGGTGGAGTTGGTGTGGGGGGAGGTTGAGGAGATGAGGAATAATTACAATCTACTGCTGGAGCGTAAATCATAATGATAGGATTTCCATATAAACAACAGTTGCCTCTGATTCGACTGTACGTTCCATTCTCGCGTTCAGGCGTTGAGCAAGAACTTTAAGGTAAATTTACCGAAAATTGAAATTGCGATCGCTCAAATTTCCCAACCTGAAACAGCCATACTTGCACAACAGTTACATCAATATCCTGTCGGTGCATCTGGGAAAGAACTTGCGGAAAAAACCTATGGTTCAAAGTATTGGATTGCACCAGTTAAGCGACAAGTTTTAGTCGGCTTAGACTTGGTTATTGGTATGCGAGCCGAAAAATGGTTGTGCGATCGCATTATTCAAGGACTCAATGGCGAGTTAGATGAACCTCGCTATGGATTACCATTTGCTGGGGACAATAATTTTCTATTTGATTCAATTGAACCTATTGATAGTCCTCCTATGGCACGTTGGTATTTTCCATTACAGCAGGGAGAGCGAACAATTGAGCGCGGATATTGCAGACTAACGCTTTGGATTGATCGAGCAGATAGTAGCAAAACACTAGTAGAAGTGTTTACACCGAGCGCATTTTGTTTATATCCTCCTAACAATTCCTGGATACAATTACCTAAAAATTGAATTAGTTAAATTAATTTCTAGAAATCAACCTCAGATGCCAATAGGTGTTGATAAACCTTGAAAATGAATAAAAACATAAAATAGAGTCATCCCCCAGCCCTAAAACCAACCATGGCTCAACTTCAAACCCAACTCACCCTCGAAGAATTCCTGGCACTCCCTCAAGGAGACATCACCTATGAACTAATTAACGGGGAAGCAGTACCCAAAATGTCACCAAAACGTTTTCATTCCAAATTAACCCTTACCTTGGCTATGCTTCTGGTGCATTGGGCACAAAATCGCGGTGAGGTAGGTATCGAATGGGCTGTTAAATTAGAGCGAAACGGTAAAGACTGGGTTCCTGTCCCCGATTTACTCTACATTTCATATACTCGTTTAAATCGAGATAGTGTTATGGATGAAGCCTGTCCTGTTCCTCCAGAACTGGCGATCGAAATTATTTCACCCGACCAAACTTTTGCAGAAATGACAGAAAAAGCTACCAATTATCTGCAAGCAGGAGTTCTCAGGGTTTGGGTTGTAGACGCAAAAGCCAAAGCTATTACTATTTTTTACCCTGATGCTCCACCACAGACCAAAAGAGGTAATGATACTTTGGCTGATTTGTTACTAGAAGGAATAACATTTACACCCCAAGATATTTTTCAACAGGCTAGGATACCCTAAAAGGGGTACAGTCGGGATACCTGCAATTTGGGACACGTTGTAAAGTTTTGTAACGTATATCAAGCAAAACCCTTGATATACGGTTGTTTCAATACCAAACTTTACTTGACTCCTCCAGTTGAAACATTCCCAAAAATAACCATTTATGGGCAAGCTTGAGACACTAAAAGGGGTAAATAGTTCATTTTATCGTGCAAAATTTTGATTGCCCTAATATCATTTATGGGCAAGTTAGTAAATCAATAAGACACGCTCTGCAACATTTATTTACAACGTGTCCTATTTTGCGAGTATCCCGGCTGAACCCCTAAAAAGTATGATATCGTGATCGCTCCAGCCTGAAAATTTGTTGCCTAAACTAAAGTAGACCCTTTCCATGTATTTCAACGTGCTGGTTTAATGAGTTACAGTAACTCACATTGCATAATTACCTCAAAATTCCTGGGAGTATCGCGCAGCGCCTTAGAGCATCGCGCCCCCAGTACAGTTTGCAAATTAAACCTCAGATGCCTTAAGGCGATGAGCACTTTACAAGCGCTAAATTACCATTACCTTACGGACATATATGCAAACTCTTCAAAGTCTCGAAATTTCCACCAAACTTGAAACCATCCGTGTTTCTGCTCTCCATGCTTTAACCTACTGCCCACGCCTATTTTACCTCGAAGAAGTCGAAGAACTCTACACTCAAGATGCAGCAGTATTTGCCGGACGTAGATTACACACAGAGTTAGAAAAGCAAGAAGACGAGGAATGGGAGGAATTATTCCTTGTTAGCGAAGAATATGGTATACGGGGACGGGTTGATGCATTGCGTACCCGTGACGGGGAAACCATCCCCTACGAACATAAGCGAGGAAGATGCCATCGCGATGAAAACAAACAACCACAAGCATGGGAAAGCGATCGCCTACAAATTCTTGCCG
>NZ_JAYGHN010000081.1:0-9321 GCF_034931845.1 Calothrix sp. UHCC 0171 | reverse complement strand
GGAAAAAGGCTTTGAAATCAAAGGAGATCAAGAATTAGTGGAGGCATTTCCACAATTACAATTAGCACAGGGAAATGAATGGGGAAGTGCATTTTTAAATAAGACAGTTGCCTTTAAACTTGTTGATAGCTTAGAAGCGGCTATTACTTGGATAAATCAATATAGTAGCGGACATGCGGATTGTATCGTCACTGAATCATATCAAGAAAGTCGGCAATTTGCTTTGGGAGTAAATAGTGCTTCCACATATATAAATGCTTCCCCACGTTTTTCTCGTACTCCCTCCGGTGGCGATGCCGTCTTTTTAGGAATGTCCAATCAGAAAGGACATAGACGGGGATTAATTAATTTAGAAAGTTTGACAACAGTTAAGCATATTGTCCAGGGGAACGGGCGATTTTAGCTGAATTACAAGCAAGATAATATCTCAAACCAAAATATCCCCGACTTTGAAAACAGTCAGGGATTTTGGGTAATACTATTGATTTTGATTACTTATTGATTGATATCATCTCCGGTGCATCACTTGTAATTAAACATTCTCCGCGTCTGTTTTATCCTAGTGATTGAGATGAACTTGATATTACTTACTTGTAGGTGTAATAAACCTTTTTACCTGTATCAGGTACAAATTGGCACTCTTTTGCAGAACGTAAAAGTGATTTCCAAATCGGTTGTTTTGACTCAAAGAAATATTCACCCATGATTGGTTTAATCGCCGCAGTTGCTTTCTTCAAATTATAATGCGGCATATTTAAGAAAATGTGGTGTGCGACATGAGTCCCAATATCATGGTGAATATGATTGATAAAACCATAATCTCTATCAATTGTGGAAACCGCACCTTTTAAGAAAGTCCACTCATCACCTCGATACCAGGGAATTTCAGGTTCGGTATGGTGTAGATATGTCACCAAATCCAACCAGATGACAAACACAATATAAGGCATCAAGTAGTATTTCAACAACCACACAAAGCCCCACTGATAGGTAAGGAATCCTAACAAAGCCACCATCGCACTCCAACAAATGGTGCTGGTAATTACATCCCACTTTTCCGAGGGTTTAAATAACGGACTTTTGGGTGAAAAATGAGAACCAGTTTTACCAGGCGATCGCACAAACAAGTAAAACGGATACGCTAATAAAAACGCATAATGCCGCCCTAACATAGTTAGGAAATCAGCTTTGTTATATTCCGACTCGCTGGAAGGATACCAGCTTTCATCATTTTCCAAGCTACCTGTATTTTTGTGGTGAGTACGGTGGCTAATCCGCCAACCATGGTATGGAACTAAAATTGGAGAATGACAAACATGACCCATAAAGTCATTCAGCCATTTGTATTTGGAAAAAGACTGGTGTCCGCAGTCATGTCCAACTACAAATAAAGCCCAAAACATGGTTCCTTGCATTATCCAAAAAATTGGGAAGAAATACCAGGAGTCGAGACGATAGGCTATTGCATAGAGTAATGCGATCACAGCAACATCGCGGCAGAAGAAAAACATTGACTTGACAACGCTAGGTTGAAAGCATTCCGCAGGAATTGCTGCTTTTAAATCTCCAAGGGTGAAAGGTAAATTGGTACTTTCTTCTTGCGATTCAAGGGCTTGCTGATTGTTGAAATTTAGTGTATTCGATGTCACTTTATTCTATTTTAAGCTTATAGCCGAGGTATTTTTGTCCACTAAGATATAGCGCAATTTTGTTAAATCACTTGCGCTGTCTGCTAAATTAAATTAGCCTTTAATATTTTTAACATTAGGTTGCTAAAAACACAAATTTTTTCTCAAGTTACCAACTTTTTGTTTTGCGAATATAAAGATTACTGAACAGAAACTGAAGTTTCTGTCAGTTAATTTTCAGCCTTACAAGTGCAGTTGTAGGACAATCCTAAATTGCAAATTGTCACAATGTGCAAGACAATACAAATTTAGCTAGAATTAGGAGTTGGCAAAAATCTCTGGTGTTGGCAATGACTTTTTATCTAAGCCTGTGCCCAAGATTTTCAGGAAATCATAATTAGCTTTGAGAGCTTCTCCTAAGGTTGGATATATATTGTAATTGATATCATATTCAGCACAAACTTCAGCTAGGATTGGAGCAATTTTTGGATAGTGGATGTGACAAATGTGGGGGAATAAATGATGAATAACTTGATAATTTAAGCCACCAACGTACCAATTAATGAATGGATTTTTGGGAGCAAAATCTACGGTTGTTTTAACTTGATGAATTGCCCATTCGTCATCAATATTATTTGATGGCATTTCTGGTTGGACAAAGTCTGCTGGCTCTAAGACATGTGCGAGCATAAAGACATTACCAATTAGTAATCCATAGGTCATGTAGGTAATGCTAAATCCAATCAATGTTTCCAGTGGTGAATAACCGACAGCAATAGGAATAAAGCAGAAAATTCCTAACCAAACAATTTTACCTGCGAGCAAAACAAGTATTTCTTTTGTCTTAACTGGGACTACATGTTCGTGATACTTTTTCTTGAATAAGATAATTTGTACATCGGCAAATGACCAATAAAAAGGAATAATCGCATAGATGAAATTAATCAATATATGTTGGTATTTGTGATACCAACGATGTTCCATATAAGGCGACATTCTTACCAATCCATCACCATGTATTTCAACATCATGCCCTAAAATATTGGTATATGTATGGTGCAAATAATTATGGCGAAATCTCCATAGATAACTGGAAAGCCCAATGACATCATAAATTAATCCGATCGCTCGATTAATTGATGTTTTATTCGAGTAGCCACCATGATTAGCGTCATGTCCGACACTAAAGCCAATACCTGCAATTCCCAATCCTAAACAGACACATCCAAGTATTTTTATCCAGATAATATCGGGACTAAATAGGGTTATACACCATGCAGAAATAGTCCAGGCTAAAATAATCAAGCTTTTGAAATACATTGCCGGGTTATCACGTTTAGCAATGTTATTTACTTGGAAATAATTATCGACTCTTTGGTTGAGTTTTTTTCTAAAACCAACATTTTTTGCAAATGTGATTTTTGGATTTGTTTGTATCATGAATTCGGTTAGTAGGGTAATATATCCCCGATTTTTGCAGAAGTTTAGAGATATCGTTTTGATGCAATAAAAAAAGATGAGAAGCGAGACATTCAGCTTCCCATCGTTAGCAATTTACTATTTATTTCCCAGTTTCGTATTCTTTAAAAGTGAGATAGCCGCTATCTTCTTTGTATAACTGGCATTCATCCGTTAACTGCTTCATTAAAGACCATGAGAAATTACATTCTTCATGCAAATAACTTCCCCAATTTTCTTGAATGCTGCTGTATGCTTTCCGCAAGTTATACCAAGGGATAGCTGTGGAAATGTGGTGGGGTACATGGACGCTGATATCGTGACAGAGAAACTCTACCCAAGCCGGATAATTACAGTGAATCGTACCAGAAAGTTGGGCGATCGCTTCGTTCCATTTTGTCGCTCTCTCGAATGGTACATCCGGTGCAGTGTGGTGAACGTAAGTAAATGTACTCATCCAGAAATGGTACACTAACCAAGGCACAACCCAGAATTTGATGAATCCCCAAATGCCTGTAGTAATTAGGAGTGTGGGGAAAACAATCGCAGCAAACACAGCCACAACTGTTATGGATTGCTTGACTTTGGCGCGGTCTTTTTCAAGGAAATTATTGGGATCAAAGTGGATCATTGCCCAATGTCCCACCGAACCAATCCACCAGAGTTTATTAGTGAGAAAAGTCTTCAGAATTACTTTCCAAGTCGGACTGCTGTTTTCATAAGCTTCTGGGCGGATGGGATGCCAAGCATTATCATAATCAAGCTTGTTTGTGTGTTTGTGGTGATAATTATGACCAATTCGCCAAGCGTGAAATGGGTAGATTAAGGGAGCAAAAACTAAATGTCCTACGAGGTCATTTACCCAATGCTTGTTAGAAAAAGAACGATGTCCGCAGTCGTGACCAATAACAAAAAAGCCCGTTAGCGCCGTGCCTGTAAAAATCCAGGCAAACGGTAAAAGATACCAGGGTGCGAATACCAAGCTAGCGTAACCCAAAGCTACCATCAGAACATTTACAACTACCGTCATCCAAGCTTGACGACTATCTTTTTGGAAGCACTCACGGGGTAAGGATTTGATAATATGCTTGAGCTTGATTTCAGGATTGTTGATGTCGCTGGAGAAACTTTTTTCTAATTCTCTACGAGCTTTTTCGCTATTAACTATTGATGTTGTCATGAATACCTAGAATACTCCTCACTACCAAGTCACTCTAATTGAGTGAAGAAGTTCTGAATACTGAGCGCTGAGTCTTGAGTCTATCTATTTTTTTAATGACTTTGCTGATTATGAAAGTCTTTGAATTTACAACTCTAACTCCTATGTCGGTGCGATATATTGCGCCTAACTCTTGACTCCTGACTCTATAAAAGTGTCTTGTGGTAAAGTTTTGTAACAGTTTCTCAGATTATAGCAAGATATACCAATAATCTGAAGCCCCGCTATTTTGAGACATAAATATAAAGCGGGGAGTTTAAATGGCGATGAGCAAGAAAATGATTATCTTAACTGCTAGCGGCAGACTCTCTTTTTGGAGCCAATTTAACGTTAGTTGCTAAACCGAAGAATTGTAAAACTTGAATTGTCATCCAGGTAAAATCAATTTCCCACCATTCCAAGCCATGACGTGCAGAATACTGGTAAGCATGGTGATTATTATGCCAGCCTTCTCCATAGGTAAGTAATGCAACCCACCAGCAGTTGGTGGAATGATCGCCAGAGTCGTAGGTTTTATAACCAAACTTGTGAGTAGCGCTATTTACAAACCAGGTAAAATGCCACACCATAACCAGGCGAACAAAAACACCCCAAACAACAAAAGACCAGCCACCAATCGCAAGTAACGATAAACCCAGGATGACCTGGAGTAAAATCATATTTTTCTCTAAAAACTGGTAAACTTTGTCTTCATTGATGTCTTTAGTAAAGCGGGGGACATCAGCGAAAGCGGGGGATTGATAGAACATCCAAACGATATGGCTCCACCAGAAACCCTTGTTGGAATCATGAGGGTCTTGTTCTTGATCTGAGTGCAAATGGTGGATACGGTGCATACCAGTCCAGGCAATCGGGCCACCTTGGCAGGTGAGAGTACCGCAAAATGCGAGAAAATATTCAAGCCATTTGGGGGTTTGAAAACTGCGGTGGGTAATTAGACGATGAAACCCTAAAGTGATACCTAAGCAACCCGTCATCCAGTAGAGGAAGACGCACACGCCGAGGGCTTGCCAGCTAAAATTGCTCGGAATTAGGGCAAATAAAGCACCAACGTGCAAGCTAGAAAAGAAAAGGATGTGAGTCCAATTAAGTTGGGACTTGGTTGAAGAAGCAATTGTCATGCAGTAACCGCCAATAGGATTTTTGGAAGGAGCCTTATCTCTTGCGATTCATTCGCTTAGTTCGGGCAAAATGTTAATTAATTGGGAACAAAGGACTAATGAATAGCTTGGAACAGCTGCGACAAGCAGAAGAGGCACTGTTACAGATTTTTTCTGGAATTGACGCGACAGTCAAGCAAAATCTCCAACGAGTATTAAATGCCTTTCGCCACCATCGTGTCGGAGCGCACCATTTTGCAGGTGTTACGGGATACGGACACGATGATATGGGACGGGAAACGTTGGATCAAGTCTTTGCTGAGGTTATGGGTGCCCAAAAAGCAGCAGTCCGGGTACAATTTGTCTCTGGAACTCATGCGATCGCATGTGCTTTGTTCGGCGTACTTCGTCCGGGTGATGAGATGCTAGCCGTTGTGGGCGCACCCTATGACACGTTAGAAGAAGTTATCGGCTTAAGAGGTAAAGGTCAAGGTTCCCTTATTGAGTTTGGCATAAGTTACCGAGAATTGGAGTTAACTCCAGCAGGAAGAATTGATTGGAATGCATTGAGTCAATCGATACAGGAAAAGACAAAATTGGTTCTAATTCAGCGTTCCTGCGGTTATGCTTGGCGTTCTAGTCTCTCAATCGCAGAAATTGAAAAAATTATAAAGATTGTCAAGCAGCAAAATCCTCATACTGTTTGTTTCGTTGATAACTGCTACGGTGAATTTATTGAAACCCAGGAACCAACCCATGTTGGTGCAGATTTAATGGCGGGTTCCTTAATCAAAAATCCGGGGGGGACAATTGTTACTGCTGGGGGTTATGTGGCGGGGCGAGAAGATTTAGTCGAAGCTGCTGCATGTCGTCTGACTGCACCAGGTATTGGTAGTGAGGGTGGAGCAACATTTGACCAGTTGAGGTTACTATACCAAGGCTTATTTTTGGCACCGCAAATGGTGGGGGAAGCGATGAAAGGGACTCATTTGACGGGGTATGTATTTGATAAATTAGGCTATCCTGTCAATCCTGCGCCTTTGGCACCCCGTCGAGATGTTATCCAGGCTATTAAACTTGGTTCCCCAGAAAAACTTATTGCCTTCTGTAAAGCTATTCAACAGAGTTCTCCTATTGGTTCCTACCTCGACCCTATTCCTGACGAAATGCCTGGCTACGAGAGCCAAGTAGTCATGGCTGGGGGAACGTTTATTGAGGGTAGTACGTTAGAATTTTCTGCTGATGGTCCGTTGCGAGAACCCTACATAGTTTATTGTCAAGGGGGAACCCATTGGACGCATGTTTCTATTGCCTTGGAAAAGGCGATCGCAGCAGTGGGAAAAGTATAATCTCCAATAAAATCCGTTGTAGAGAGTTTCTGCTGGAATCTCTCTATAATTAATGCTTTATCAGAAAATTTGAGTTATAAAATTATACAATTAGAACTATTTTTAATTTCTAAAGCAAGGGGTTATCAAAAATATATGATATTTGAATACCGACTCAATTTAAAAGACTTTCAAGAGATGAACAAAGCACATCCAAAAAAGATATTGAAAATTTACTTTTTGGGTCTTGCTGTATTTTTAATTTTCATGTCTTTGCTGCCACTTATTCAAAGTGGTAAAATCATACTGGAAGAAATAATTACAACTGTAATACTGCCGAACTTAATATTATTTCTCTGCCTTTATTTAGGGATAAAAATCATTACGCCTTTGATACTTAAATATAATTGGAAAAATCAGCCAGCATCTCAATATGAGATTCATGTTGAAGTTGTTGAAGAAGGTTTAATCATCACTACTCCTGTTGCTGAAAGTAATCTGAAATGGGGAATTTTTCAAAATTGGCTTGAAACTCCAAACCTCTTTCTGGTTTATCAAACTAAAAGCTGCTGTAATATTTTTCCCAAACGGGCTTTTAGTAGTGAGATCGAGATGAATCAATTTCGAGATATCCTCCGGGAAAAAGTTTCCCCAACCCAGAGGAATTAATAAATTTTCTTCTCTCCTTGAATAATAAAAATTGAGATGTACCCAATCGACGGAATAATAAAATAAAAAAATTAGGTATTTATGTATTCAATATCATCCAAATAAATATACTCTTATTTTATTGTATTGTAAATATTTTTATAGGCTTCCATAAAAGTCCTAAAAGACTCCTGCGAAAGTTTTTTAGTGATTAAGTCAGCAACAACTTTTTGGAAAATTTTATCTAATTCTTTTTGTTGTAAATTTTTATCTGGAATTGTATTTGGTAATAGCTGCATAACTTCATTGATGTAGCTAAATAACAAATGATTTTGACTTTGTTCGCTTACCTGGTATGAAATTTGCTTTTCCCGTTCTATAGTTTCACGAGATGTTTTATAGGCTTCGTTAAAAGTTCGGAATGCTTCTTGGGAAATCTGCTTATTGAGTAACGCAACAGCAGCATTATTAAAAACTTGATCAAGTTGATTTTGTCTATCTTCAAGACTAATTTGCCTACTACCCATTAATTGAATCGCTGCATCAATATAATTGTCTCCTTGCTGGGCGCGTTGTTGCTGTCTTTCTATTGTTTCTCTAGCTGTTTTATAAGCTTCATTAAAAGTACGAAAAGACTCCTGAGAAATATTATCTACATCTAAAGCTTTTGCTGCTCTTTCAAAGATTAAATCCAGGATTTGCTGTCTTAGCTCTATATCATTATGTATATCATTTTGACCTGTATTTTGTAATTGCTTTAACTGTGGTTCTATCTTCTGCTCAATCCAAATTCTAAAATCACCTTGATACTGTTGCTTTAATGTCTCCAGTTTATCATCAAATTTTTTGAGTCTTTCTTGAAGCTCATTATCAGTATTACTCATTAAAGCAATGGATAATTCTATATACTCGTCAGCTTCATTTTTCTTGCCGCTAGCAACCCAAGATTTTAAATTTTTAATCCAAGAAAAACAAAGTAAGATGATTGTTAATACCAATGCTAAAAAATCCGCATTTTCTTGTACAAATGATGGTTTATCTCTATCATAAAAAGAAATTGCGCCAGCATGTAAGGGAGGCACAGCCGAATCATTTTGACTATCCGGTTTACTAATTGTCGCCACTAAAGGTTTTACCTCTGGATGTTCCTGGGCGATCGCATTAGCAATATCTTGGCGATTTTCTAATATAATCTGTGTAATATCTCGAATTACTGCATCATCAACTTTATTGCTAGTAATCAACAACCTCGACACCGCAATTGTTGGTAAATCTTTTTCGGGTACAGCTGGATTACCCTTATATGCACCTCTGGGAATTGTTGTGGCTTCAAAGGCAGGATGCTTAATTTTCATTGCCTCTGCTTGATCAATTCCAACTAATCTGCCACCATAATTCTGTACTATTAAAGAAATACCTTGGTTTCCTGCTGCGCGTACACGAAATAATGCATCCGCACGTTGAAACTTAAAATCTTCCTCCGCTTGCTTGTCATCATAACCCTGAATCTCTAAACCTTTAATTCTGACTTCCAAATTTTCATTGATTTCATTGAAAAATCTATAATGTCTAGCAACTTTTTGAAATGATTTATATTGTCCACCCTCTACAGGTAAAGCAATTGTTTTGCCTTTGAGTTGGATAAAGTCTTGAATTTTTGGATCACGAACAACTAATTGAAATAAATCTTTATATAAAATTGCAACAGTTCGGAATGAAGGTTTTGATGAATTATTGGTATTAGTTGATACATCTATATTTTCACTAACAACATCAGCTTGGGCAGTAGCCAGATGAACATCACCTTTTTCTAATAACTGTAAATTTTCTTTGGTTCCGCCAGTTGTTATCACATTAACTTTGATATTAGAACGCTTTTCAATTACTTTAGCGATCGCATCACTAATAATATAACTTTCACCCTGCTTATCACCAGCTGC
>NZ_JAYGHN010000080.1:0-9827 GCF_034931845.1 Calothrix sp. UHCC 0171 | reverse complement strand
TTTTCAAGTCAGGAGTCAGGAATCAAATTTCTGAAATTCTAATTTGAATCAGTTTTTTGATATCTCCGCGTCACCACGTTCCCATGTCTCCCTATCCTCTTGAATTACTTATCCTGAAACCCACCAGCATAAGTGATTACGCACATTTTTCCATATCTGGCATGATTACCAAAACCGACTCCAGCGACTTTGAAAGCTGGGTTAAAAATATTTTTCCGATGTCCGCGATCGCTCACTCCATCGTCTATAATCAGTTGCATGACAATATCTTGTGCTGTTGCTGGACCATAGCTAATATTTTCACCTGCTGTAGTTTGCCATTTGCCGTAGCGACTAATCCGAGAAAAGGGACTACTACCATCACTACCATTATGACCGATTGCGCCTTTGCTCCCTTGGTCTTTAACATGGTCTTTAGCACCTAATGACATTCCTTTTGATGCCTTCAATGCTGCTAATGGACGCTGTTTTTTCAAAAATGCGATCGCTTCATCAACTGCTTTGGTTCCTTCCTGTGTCACTAAAAATGTGTTGTTACCAATCTTGACTTTTTTCCCTTGGAAACGCTTACGGTAATTTTCCAATATCGGTAAATAAGATTTGGGGTTTGTTCTGACTTTATTCGTTTCCGCAATTACCTCTGCTTCTAAGCTGGATAGGTAATTTACCCGTGCCAGTAAAATGGGACTTGTTTGTTTACTTGTGGGTGTCACAGAGGTAGAGTTAAGTGAGATTTCTGCCACTGCTGGTTGAGACTGCAATAATTGTGGAATGCCGATAAATACAAAGGCAAGTGAAAAAAATGCCCCAAATTTTAGGCGACGATGCATTGTAAACCTCTTAGTTGATACTTTACTGTATAACTTTGATACTTCCTAGTGACTCATCTTGACAGCAATTTGTTTCTCTAATAACTATTCATAGGTTGAATTTCCAGTCTCTTCAAAATTTCAAATTCCAAGTATTAATACGGGAAAATACTGTAATAAATACTCTGTGTTCAAGTATGGTGCTTTCCTATCTCATCAAATAACCAGCTTACAAAGTCACATAATCCTTTAATTTATATAACTTGCTATAACTAATTCCCTTAACTCTCTCTAAATCCTTTAAAGAAGTAAACGGTTGCTGCTGACGGGCAATAATAATTCTTTCTGCCATTTTTTTTCCCACACCAGGCAATGTTTCAAGCTCGCTAAGACTTGCAGTATTTAAATTTATTTTCTGTAGTGCTTTATTGGCAATGACTTTATCTAAACTGGAGGGTGCTTTTATTTCCGCACATTGCTCTTTTTGTGCTGCTATTTTCTGCTGAATTTTTGGCGGTAAACCAGCTTGGGAATTTTTATAAAGTCTCTCAAATTCACGATTGTAATGTGCAGCAATGACTGGATTTTCAATGACTACAACTGTCTCATCATTACCATAATTTGCAGCTTCAGACCAATTATGGGAACCTGTAATTACAATTTTATGATCAATAATGCCAAATTTATGATGCAATAAATCACCTTTAGGTAAAGTTGGGATAGCAACAGTCGTGAGGGGATTGTACCAAGGTTTATTATCAAACTCGTATTTACATTTATCAGCGAGTGCAAAACCCATCAAATCTAAACCTTCACTGTAGGGACGATAGGCAAAACTTTTTTCAATTAAGACGCGAATTTTTGTATTATTTTCATGTCGTGTTTCTAGGGTATTGGCAAAACGTTGTTCGCTAAAGACAAATAAAGCCATATCTACAGATTTGGTTGCTGCTGCTAAATATTTATTGATTAATCCATTACTACTATTTTTCCAAGGTTGAGTTGGCGAAGTTGGGGAAAAATGAATAGTTACTTTGCTGTCGCCAACTTGAATTGTTTTCGGTGGGCGAATTGGTTTTTTAATGCCAAATTTTTGATTTATAGCTGGATTTGCAGCCTTTTGGGCAGGTGAATTATTTGGGCTACCATTCCCCCACATCAAATTAAATTCTTCTGTAAATATTGATGCGACTTCTGAACTGTCTATTTTTAATAAATTATTGGCATTTCCCAAAGTATCAATGTTTTTAAAATCTCCATGTACATCTGATGGAGTAAAATTAGCTGAGGTGACAACAACAATGCGATTATCAACCACAATAAATTTGTGATGCATTAAGTCACTACCACGAGAACCATCTGCTGTATCATCTAATTTCGGGACTTTGGCATTTTCGAGAATAACTAATGCATCACGCTGATTAATCTCTTCGGAACTCAGTTTTCCATCTTTATTAATATCGACAAAAGCATAAAATTCCTGATATTTTTCACGTTCTCTTGGTTTTAACTTGGCTACTTCTGGCTGTGAAAAACGACTCCAAGCGCGATTATAGGTATTTTCTAAAATTAATCTAACTTTGACTCCTGCTTTTTGCCTTTCTGATAGTGCCTGTGCCACTTTTGGTAAACGTAATTCTTGTACAGCCACATCAACTGATGATTTCGCTTGAGAAATAGCATCAATAATTTGCTTTTCTAAGTCATCACCAAATCGTTTTTTGGGACGATAATCTTCTTGATAATCCGCAGTTTGAGAATGGTTAAAATATACCTGAATAAAAGCATCCTGTGGCAAAGGCTGCAAACCAGAAATTAAACTGTGATTTTGTGATTTTAATTGCTGACAAGCTGTCAGACTCAAAGTAATTAAACATAAACAATAAAATTTATTCTGAGAATTTTTAATCAAGGTAAAATGCACGGTAATTTTTTATAGTTAACTTGATGAACTGATTTATTATTCCCAAAATTTGGCGATGAATTTACCTCCATATTCAACACGCCTCCAGGGTAGGTGACGCATAAATCCACCGATGAGTACAGATACAGTCATGCAAGCAGAAGTGAGAATTTGCCAGATATATATGTAATCTGAATATAGAAATAGAAGCTATCCCGTTGCTAAATATGTTTTTAGATTAAAATATGCAAATTTATCTTGACTACAGTGCTACTACTCCCACTCGCGATGAAGTTATTTTTCTCATCCAAACAACACTCGCACAACAGTGGGGTAATCCCTCCAGTTTGCACGAATGGGGACAACGGGCTGCTACAGTAATAGAAGTGGCACGATCGCAAGTAGCAAACTTAATCAATGCATCCCCCGAATCAATTATTTTCACATCTGGCGGTACGGAAGCTGATAATACCGCAATTATGGGCGTGGCTCGTCTCTATAGCCAACCTCAACATCTAATTATTTCCAGTGTCGAACATTCGGCAATTTCTGAACCTGCACGAATGTTAGAATTATGCGGATGGCAGGTAACACGCCTAGGTGTTGATGCTAAAGGTCAAGTCAACCCGCAAGATTTAGCCAACGCCATTCAAGAAAATACTGTTTTAATCTCGATAATTTACGGGCAAAGTGAAGTCGGAACTTTACAACTGATTCCAGAGTTAGGAAAAATTGCTCGTCAACATCATGTCCTATTTCATACTGATGCTGTGCAAGTTGCCGGACGCTTACCAGTTGATATCGAAAATTTGCCAGTAGATTTACTGAGCATGTCTAGTCATAAAATATATGGTAGCCAAGGAGCAGGTGCATTATATGTCCGTCCAGGTGTGGAATTAGTGCCATTATTATTAGGCGGTGGACAAGAAATGCGCTCCTCGTTAACAGGAATGAATACACCATCCCGCTCCGGCACTCAAGCTGTTGCAATTATCGCCGGTTTTGGCAAAGCCGCAGAATTAGCCATGGAAGAAATGGCAACAGAAACACCCAGATTAATTAAATTGCGCGATCGCCTATTCTCTCACTTAATTGACATTCCCGGTTTAATCCCTACGGGGGATTTAAGCCAACGTTTACCCCACCACGTCAGCTTTTGCTTGGTAAATGCAGATGGTGAGAGTATTAATGGTAGAAATATTGTCCGGCAAATGAATCTGGCGGGAATTGGAATTAGTGCCGGTTCTGCCTGTAGTAGCGGTAAACTTAACCCTAGTCCAATATTACTAGCAATGGGTTATTCTGATCAGGCAGCAATGGCTGGAATTCGCATGACATTAGGAAGAGATACCACAGAGGAAGATATCGACTGGACTGCAATTGTATTTCAGCAGGTTTTAGAACGGTTGCGGAAATAAATCACAAATTAACAAATTAATCAATATCCAAAGGAGTAAATTATGAAAACTTTCTGTTCAGCGATCGCCAAATTGAGGCAAAAATCTATTACTTGGGCAATCTTCCTGAGCCTAATTGCAATTTTTATATTGCCTACTGCTGCTTGGGCTGCCTCTCCCTTGACAGCTTGTCCCAGTTCCCCAAACTGTGTTCTGAGTCAAGATGCCGATTCCAAACATAGTATTGAGCCAATTACATATCATATCGACCGAGATGCTGCCCGTAAAACCTTACTCAAAGTGCTTACCGTTGTTCCGCGCACAGAAGTGACAGAACAAACAGATGATTACATTCATGCCCTGTCCAAAAGTCGTATTTTTGGCTTTGTCGATGATGTCGAATTCTACTTTCCCCAACAGGAGCATATCATCCATATGCGATCGGCATCTCGGATTGGAGATTCAGACTTGGGTGTCAATCGTAGACGTTTAGAGCAGATTCGTCTGGCTTTACAAGACCTAAATATTTGATTGGATAGTGCCGGAATGATGTCTCACCTAGAGAGAAATTGCGTTACACTAGTACCGTGCGGCGTAAATACACATACCATTTTTTAGTCTTGCGAGCAGCTAAACTTTTCTACTTTTTAATCTTTTATCCCTCTTTTGTCAGATTGGGAGAATCTAATCGCCCAAACAGTTACAGGGCTTTAATTTCCACGTTTTGTCTATAAATTTTAGTTTCTGTTAGAAAATAAAGGCTCAAACCTTGATGAAATCAAAGTCTCAGAATCAGCCTGAGATTATTGTTTTCCGAGAGTGACAAAACAGGGTTATTTTCAACAAGTTTTACTAGTGCAAGAAACTGGTATCGTTTGTACTCATGCTGCCCAATTGTTATGCAACATGAAAAAGCAAACTAAATCGGGAGTTACAAATCATGATTGATGCGAACGAGATTCTCAAGTCAATGTGTGAGAAATATCAGGCAGCTGTTAACGCTAACGATTCCGCAGCATATCAGCAGCTATTCGCCGCAGATGCGATTCGCATTCCTCCAGGTTCAGAGCCAGAGTACGGTTCGGACGAAATTTCAAAAAGTGAACAGCAAGACTATAATGTCGCAAAATGGAGCATTCAATCTAGACCCATTGATGTTCTGCATATCAATAATCAGTGGATATACGGAATTGCATATGTTGATGTAACCACTGTTGCCTACGCGGATGGGACGACAAATTCTTTCAAAGCCACGAAGACCTGGCTTCTCCACCAAGAGGAATCAGGAGAATGGTTGATTAAAAGGCAGATGTGGAACCTCAAGTAATAACTCTTAATGGGATTTCTTGTAGTAAGGGACAAGAAAGTGGCGCATCATTTGTGACAGTTAAGGTTTGTATTGTTTTTGACATCATCGTTACAGATAACTCGCGATTGATTGATAATGCTTCTTTCTTAGTCAAAACTGTTAGAACCTGAGCTGCTACACAACTTAGTTAAATTTTTATGAATATTCCGGCTTATGGGTGAATCAAAAAAGGTAAGGTAAAAGAGTAACAACCAATTAATATTTAGACTCGAATTTAGACTCACAAGATATTGAAAAATATGGGTGGGCAATTGTGAAGAATTATCAAGTAATTCCGATAGTAAAATTCTGGTTTTGCTGAATCTTATTCAGATTATTTCAGACAATTAATCCGATTACAACAAGGATAATTGGATATGTTTACAAAAATTCTAGTGGCAGTTGAAAACAATCAAATAGGTCATATTGTTTTCCAAGAATCATTAGCTCTAGCAAAAGCAAGTAATGCGAGTTTAATGCTGGTGCATGTAATGTCACCCTATAGCGATCGCTATGTAAATCCAATTTCCATGGATCCCTATAGCTTTTACCCAGCAATACATTCCGAAGCCATAACTCAAACCCTGAAACAATGGGATCATTTGAAGGAAGAGAATATTAACTTTTTAAGTTCATTATGTAGCACTGCGGCTCAGAAAGGAGTAAAAACCGAGTTTACCCAAAATTTAGGCGATCCGGGACGAATAATTTGCGAAATCGCCAGAAATTGGCAAGCTGATGTCATCATACTTGGTCGTCGAGGACGTGTGGGCTTAAGCGAATTTTTCCTTGGCAGTGTTAGTAACTACGTACTGCATCACGCTCATTGTTCAGTATTAGCAGTTCAAGGAATAGCAGTCACTCTTCCCCAAAATCCTGAGGCGGAAGTAGTAGTAATGAGTGCAGAGTAATTGTGGTAGATGCAGTTGATTTCTATTTCCTCACAACCACAGGTGTTCCCACTTTTGCCCAATTGAATAACCACAAAGCGTTTTTTGGTGGTAAATTAACGCAACCATGACTAACTGGAGTTCCAAAATTATTGTGCCAATATGCGCCATGAATGGCGTAGTTCCCGTCATAATACATAGTGTAAGGAACATCAGGAATATCGTAATCACTACCTCGCATTCTGGCTTGTCGTAATTTTGTTTGGACAGCAAAAACTCCTGTTGGTGTGGGAGTTAGACGCTTTCCTGTGGAAATTGTTGTCCCATAAACAAATTGATTTCCTTCCCAAGCCAACAGCTTTTGTTCTTTGAGATTAATTTCAATCCAACGTTGCTGGGATTCTTTCAAATTGAGAATTGCTTGAGTAATTTTATCTGGTCTGACTGTTTCGGCTTCTGTTGCTGAATTTTGCTTACTTGCGGGTGCTGCTAAACTTGTAATTTGTAGATGATAAATACTCAAAAAATTAGCAAAAACAGACGTAGTCATCAAAATCAATAAATGCCATTTCCAGAGCGATCGCATGTGGACTTGCATATTTACGCAACTCCTTATTTTGTGTTTTGATAAATAAATGAATTCCCGAAAATATTGAGAACAATTAAATTTAGTAGAGTTCAATCACCCGATTATTCTATTATTTTACTTCACCATCTCATCGCCTGATTCCAGATAAATAAATAAAGAATAGTGATTTTTATATAATTAGCCATGATGAACTTTGTTCTGGTATAGAGGGTTCATCATGGCTACTTAGATTAGAATTGGATTAGCAATTGATATTGGTGAGCGATCGCGTGTGTACCTGAATATAAACTATAAATCTGCTTGACAAGACAGCTTAGTTATGATTTTGATTCTAGATTAACTAACTTTTCAGTAGTAAATTTTCTGCCAGAGAAAATCGCAATAAATGCCGTTACATACATAAATAAACTGTACACTGCTGCGGGTACAGCCATATCAGGGTTTTTGAGTATACCTGCGGTAATGGCGATCGCTAATGTACCATTTTGAATTCCCACTTCAATGGCAATACAAATACTTTGAGCTAAATTGAGTTTGAACAATCTGCTAGACAAAAATCCAGCGAAACAAGACAAGAGATTAAGCAGTACAACACCAATTCCCACTTGAATAATAAATCCAGGTAGACGGCTCCATTCACGAATGATTATTGCTGAAATAATTACAATCAGGAAAATAGCAGCCAGGTTGTTTGTTACTTTCTCTAAGCGTCGTGCAATATCAGGAAATTGCTGCCTTATCCACATACCCAAACCACAAGGTACAAGGGTAATAATGAATATTTGTAGCATTGTTTGACCAATTGGCAGTTGAATCGAAGCACTTTGCCCGATAAAGTTTTGCAAAGCAAGATTTGCCAAAATGGGAATTGTGAATACTGTGATAATACTACTAAAAGCTGTGAGGGTAATGGAAAGTACAACATCTCCCTTTGCTAAGTAAGTGATTAAATTAGAAGATGGACCACCTGGACAAATAGATAATATGATGAAGCCTACTGCAATTTCTGGCTGCATGGGTACAACATTTGCAACTATAAAGCCGATAATAGGAAGAATTATTAACTGACTGATTAAGCCAATCGCGACAGCTTTAGGATATTTTGTAATTCGTTGGAAGTCTTCTGGAACTAGGCTTAAACCCATGCCTAGCATGATTATTCCTAAAGCGATGGGTAAAATAATAGCGGTAAAAACGTTAAATTCCATTGTGCTGAATCTATTACAACTTATAGATTTGTCCAATTTGTCTGCGGCTGGCAGCATATTCTCAACTAGTCTACAGTGATTTGATCTACAGCGATTTTAAATCTGGAAATAGTTGTGTATCCCCAAGCAAACTTGTATTTTCCCAGTCGAGGATATGAAGATCAATGTGCGGTTGTTTAAGCTAGAGGATGCGGAACAAATAGCATCTTTGTTCCATGAAACAGTTCGTGAAATCAACGTCCGTGATTACTCAACTAGTCAGGTTCAGGCATGGGCACCCGATAATATCCACTTTAGAAACTGGGTAGAAGTTTGTTCAAGCAGGTTCACTTATGTTGCTGATGATGAGGGCGTGATTGCTGGATTTGGCGAGTTAGAATCAAATGGTCGTATTGACTGTTTCTACTGCCATAAGAATTATCAACGTTGTGGCGTAGGCAGCCAAATCTATCGGGCGATTGAAGCAAAAGCAGTTGAGTTATCAGTGATTCGATTGTTTACTGAGGCAAGCATTACTGCAAAACCATTTTTCCAGCGTATGGGCTTTGCTGTTGTCAAAGAGCAGACTGTGAATCGTCGAGGCGAAACGTTCATCAACTACGTAATGGAAAAGTGTATTAAGACAGGAATTGCGTAATTAGTACATTAATCACCATACATTAATTACTCGCCCTCAAATGTTGATCAAGCGATCGCCTACATCAACCTTACACATTTGTGACAACATCACGCAATAATTACTGATTCATTGTTCCACACCGATTATTTCGCTCATATTAATTCCGGCTAATCAGTTATCCTCAATTTTAATTTTTCTCCCCATCTCCCCATCTCCCCATCTCCCCATCTCCCTATCTCCCTATCTCCCTATCTCCCCATCTCCCCATCTCCCCATCTCCCCATCTCCCTATCTCCCTATCTCCCTATCTCCGCGTCGATTTTATCGTCATGATTTAGGCGAACCTTATATCATTTGTCCGTCCTATGATTAACAATTGACACATGATCAAGGAAAAAATCACAAATGACTACCCAAGATACAATTTTCGGTAAGATTATCCGCAAGGAAATCCCCGCAGACATCGTATATGAAGATGAATTAGCCTTAGCATTCCGCGATATTCAGCCTCAAGCACCCGTTCATATTCTCGTTATTCCTAAAAAACCCATTCCCAAACTGAGTGACGCAACACCCGAAGACAGTGCTTTATTAGGACATTTGTTACTAACTGTTAAGAAGGTTGCCGAACAAGCAGGACTAAAGAAAGGTTATCGGGTTGTCATTAATACTGGCGAAGACGGGGGACAAACAGTCTACCACTTACATTTACATATATTGGGCGATCGCCAAATGAATTGGCCTCCCGGTTGAGACTGATCATTTAGATACACTAAAAATACTTTTTGTCAAGCATAGGTAAAAGTGCGATCGCAATTGCCTATGCCTTTATTGGCAATGCTTACAGCCTTGCATTTGACCTTATTTACATTAGTTAACAATATATGAGTATTTATTGTCAGATACATAACAAATGCTTAATTAAATTTTGTTTACAAAACTCAATTTAAATTCTAATGTAGTAACAGGTGAAGCAAATCACCGACACATTCATCACAATAAAGCAATCATAAAAACATGACCGCAACCTTACAAAGACGCGAAAGCGCCAACGTATGGGAGAA
>NZ_JAYGHN010000079.1:0-10189 GCF_034931845.1 Calothrix sp. UHCC 0171 | reverse complement strand
GAAGGAAATTAATACCAAGAAAATCCCTCGATGGTTTGTAAAATTTATCTTGCAGCGAACAACAAGTAATCCAAATACCCAAAAAATAGTTATGTATTTTTTATGCCTTAATTATTACAAATAGGCTTTACTTTTAACCGGATTATAGGCTAAAATTACTATATAGTAATATAATTAGTATAATTAACTTAAATCTTCATGTCAAAGACTCTTTCTCAACAAAATTCTCCAGAACTGCTTGCTCCCGTTGCAGAGTATTTCAAGGTACTTGCTGAAACTAGCCGCTTACAGATTTTGAGTTGTCTGAGAACGGGCGCGATGAACGTTACCGAAATGGGTGAAGCGACGGGCTTGGGACAGCCAAATCTATCAAAACATTTAAAAGTGTTGACTCAAGCAGGTTTGATATCTCGTCAGCAAAAAGGGGTTAGCGTTTACTATGCTATCAGTGACCCTGTGATTTTCAGTTTATGCGAATTAGTTTGCGATCGCATTGGGGATCAAATACAAAAGCGGGCTAAAGAATTTGAACAGATCAAAGCTTTAGGAACCCTCTCAAAATAACTGTTTCCTCACCAACAAATTCAAAAAAAGTTGCTGGGGAGTTATTCCCCCCAATTAGCTAGAAGACATTTACCTTTAAATTCTCCTCCCAACGACGCGCACCAGTCTCGCGACGAATATCTCGCCAAATTTGCGTCGCAGCTAAAGCACCATCCCCCGCAGCAATTACCACCTGATTCAACCCTACCTTCAAATCACCAATGGCAAAAACTCGTGGGTGGGAAGTCCGACACATTTTATCTGTCACCAAATTACTCCCTTTCACCTCCAGGTTTATCCCTTGCAGATATGTATTGTGATAGCGGGAACCCATAGAAATCAAACCAGTTTCTAACTCAATCACCGAACCATCCACTAATTCCACACCAGTCATTTGGTGATTTTGTCCCAAAAATTGTTTAATCGGTGTCTCCACCAAGGGATAACCATGTTCTCGCAACTGCTGACGCATTCCAGGACTAACTGCAAAAGTTCCGTGGGTAAAGACGTTAATGTAGGGTGTAAACCAGCTTAGGTTAAATACCATCTCTTCAATACTGGCTTCACTACCTGCAAAGAAACCACATTTTTTATCCGTCATTTCATAGCCATCACAAACCATGCAGACATGCAAATTATACCCAGCATAGTCATAAACATTCCGCATTTCATCTAAGGGTGGTAGATGGTCAATAATACCACTAGCAGCAATCAAATACTTAGAGCGAAACACTGCGTCAACACCATTTACACGCCCCACCTTAACCTTGACTGCAAAGGTTTCTCCCTCCTCTACAACTTCCTCAACATATGCATTGAGAAAATCACCATCAAGAGATGCATAATGTTCCTTGCCTTTCTGTAATAAAACTCTACCAGGGGTATCTGGTGGTAAACCTAGATAATTGTGTAATTCTTGCATCCAGAAAGAACGAGCTTTCCCCTTGTCAATAATTAAACTTGAAAGGTTAAATCTTTGTAAGTAAATACCAGCAGATAATCCCCCAGCCCCACCACCGACAATAATCACATCGTAGATTTGGTGAAGACGTTGATTAAGGTTTTTCTTGGAAAGTTCCATTAATTTTTATCCCTTTGATGAAGTGCAAAAAAACAGTAATTAAGTAGGAAGGCGTAATTATTTGTAAAATGATTAATCCTCTTAAAAGCCCGTGAAATAAGGATTATGCAGTGCTATATCATTTTATATTTAATTCAACCCACCTACTTATATTAATAATTCAAAGACAAAATACGTCCTTGAGTAAAATTAAAGAAAGCTTCTTTTTCAGCCAATTTTACCCCCTCTATTAAATCTTCTGGTTGGTGATTAGCAGCTTTTAAACACATGGGACATACGCATACCAAAATACCTTTTTTAATCAGTTTAGTTAATAGGATTGTTGATGATTCAAACTCCCTAAATTCTATTACATTCCCATTTTTAAGAGGAACTTCTACCCCTTGAATATCAAAGAAAACTAGGACATCTTTATCCTCAAACATTTTTTCAGCTAAGGTTAATCCCATTAAGACGCGGTGGGGGTCTTCTGTACCTCGACTAATGTGAATAAAGACTCCATCTTTTATTGTAGTTTCCATTTTTTGTCTCCGAATCTAAATAATTTGAGTGTTAATTAAGTGTTTATAGTGTCTGGTTGCAGCATTTCTAAAGGTTTCTTTCTAACTATCCCCGCAATATGAGGACTCACCAGGGGAATAGTCAGCTTGAACTGATAGTAATCAACAGTTTCTAACCCAATTTGTTCGAGAATCGTCCAGGTTTCGCGGTTGAGATGACAGTTATCAAACAAATTTTTCCAAATAGGATTAATCCCATCTTGAACTTTCCGCATCCAAGTATTAGGTGAATCGGCAACGTGTTCGATAAAGATAAAACTACCTCCAGGTTTGAGAACACGTTTAATTTCTTGCAAACTAGTTTCTAAATCTGTAACGGAACAGAGAACGTGGGTGCTAACTACGGTATCGATACTTTCATCCTCTACGGGTAATTTTTCCGCAGAACCCGATCGCAGCTCGATGTTAGTTAGTCCTTGTTGTTGTGCTTCTCGTTCTAGATATGGGTGCATATAGGGATTGGGTTCGATACCAATCCAATGAATATCTTTGGGATAATAAGCAAGACTTGCTCCCGCACCAGGACCAATTTCTAAGACTTTGTGGTGCAAGTTACCTAATAATGCTTGTTTGAGTTCCCCTAAACTACTAAATTCAGAACAATCAAGGAGTTTAATTATATCAGCATCGGCATTATTAGCTTGTCCCATGCCCCAGGCAAATAGACGTTTTTGAATAGTTGATAAATTCATAATTTATAATTTTGAACCTCTTGAATTAAGGCATCTTTCAAATGCTACTTTGTGCTTGTTTTGGGAAATAGAACGCAGTTGGGTAAAGGTGTCTCTTAAGGCACTTTCTTGAACAAAATCGAGGAATTTATCATACATTTGCACGTTGGCAATTTCTGCTTCTACACCCATTTGACAGGCGATTTCCATGGTTTCGGGTGCTTCTACTTTTCCCGCAAAGGAATCCTCTGGAATTGGCAAGCCATACCGCTTAAATAACTGACTCAATCGATCTGCGTGCCGAGTTTCAGCATGAACAATATTACTGAAAGGACGGATCTCGCCAAATTTATCTATTACTGCATTGTAGAAGGCACGAGCATGATACTCATCATTAATGGCATCAATCATTGCCTGTTGGGTTTGGGTATCTAAACTGGTGTTGGTAGTTGCCACTACCTGAGAAGATAAATTGCTTGGGGAAGTTACTTCTAAACAAGCTCCTGCTGTTGCCCATTGTTTGGAAGGTTGTTTCTTACAGTTTCTATTTCTATGTCTCATAGTATTTCTCCAATAATTAAGTGTGTTTGAATTACGATCGCTTATTCAAGTTGTGCTTCTATGGCAGGTACGCCAAAGATTTTATCGGTTAACTTGACATACCAAGCTGCGGATTGAACTTGGATGATGTAACCCATAGCAATGATTAAAGCGATTTCCGAGCCTTGTTCGGAACCAAATACAGTAATGGCGATCGCCAGGGCAATAGAAAGATTCCGCATTACCGTACCGTAAACCAAAGCGATCGCATCTCCTCGATTAAATAAAGCTTTGCCGATTATGGTACTCAAAACAAAATTGAAGCCGTAAATAATTAATAACGGGATAAAGAAAGAGAGAACTTCTAGCGGATTGCTAACAATCGACTTAGCTTTTAATGCCATTGCTACAAATACTATGCCGAGTACGCCAATGGTAGAAAAAATCGGAAATTTTTGCTTGAGACTTTTGTTATATTTACTTTCCCCGACGCTGGCAACCAGAATTTTTTTGGTCACAAATCCCAACAGCATCGGCAGAAAGACGATAATCACAATCTGCTGAAAAACATCAGCTAAGGGGATTTCTACTGCCGTACCCATGAGCCATTTAGCATAGAGAGGCGCAGCCAAAGAACCCGCAATCAAGCCAATCACCGTCATTTTAATCGCAGCATTGAGATTTCCCCTGGCGAAACCAGTCCAAGATATCGTCATACCACTGGTGGGAAGCAGGGAAGTAAGTAATAATCCTAAGAGAACTAAAGGGCGATCGCTAAAAAATAATTTGCCAATGCCAAAAGCAAAGAAGGGTACGACGGCAAAGTTAATTATTTGAGTAATGGCTTGCAGTTTAAAGTCTCCTCCAGCCAAGACTTTAGCAATCTGAAGGTTAATCATCATCGGATAAACCATCAAGAAAGTTAAAGGAACGATCGCAGCTTTGAGGAAACTCGCGTCAGTCAAGGCACCAAAGATAATCCCTGCAACCATAAAGGCAGGAACTGACCAAACTAAATTTTTTTTCAGGGCGGATAATATTTTCCACATGGGTTTAAATTCTTTTTCATTAGATAATGTTGAAGCAAATAGTTATAAGCTCTATCGGCAGATTAGATAACATTAAGAGCGTTGTGTATTTATCGGCATCGATAAAATGTCATACATTATTCGCTCAATTGAGGTAAATGATGAGCCTTTTTGTGGGAAATGCTCTATCAGGCATTGTTTGTTCCCCCAGATACTACCCCTTTGCCGAAAGAGATAATATTTCAGCCAGAATTAGCAAAGTACGTACAAAATTGGGGACTTAATGAAGATCAAGGTTTGATTGCAGTTTTAGAAGATGGTCAAACTTTAGTTGGGGCAGTATGGCTACGTATCTTTAAGAGTAACAATCCAGGATACGGATATATTGATGACCATACACCTGAGTTATCAATCGCTGTGTTACCACAATATCGCGATCGAGGTATTGGCACTAAATTGCTGAGTGAATTGTTTTCACAAGTAAGAAATCAATACTCCGCAGTCTCATTAAGTGTATCTTCCAACAACCCAGCATTAAGGTTATATCATCGTTTGGGATTTGAGGTTATCAATCGGCAGAACAATTCTCTAACCATGAAAAAAGACTTCTAACAATAACCAAAAATACAAACCAGTAAACATCAACCAGTGATTGTTGCTAGTAAATAAGCTCATAATCTTGGCTGAATTTGAGCTTATTTTCCTTTACAGGTAGGCAACCCTGATTCCTTCCACTCCATCATGCCCCCAGTAACGTTATAAACCTGGGAAAATCCAGCTTTGATAAGTTGTTTGGCAGCAATTGGACTACGATGAGCCGTTAGACAAATTAGGGCAATAGGTTCATCTTTAGGTAATCTCTGAAACCACTCAGGTAAAACCCAATGACGTAGCCAAGAATTACCCCCCATTAAAATACGAGGAAGACTAAGGTTGACAGCATTAGGAGCATGAAATATGCCATATTCAAAACTACTGCGAACATCAATTAACCGAGGTGGATGAGATAACTGGGTAAACTCTTCTGGAGAAAGATTAATAACTTCTGGTTGTGAATCTAAAATGGATGTCATCTTTAAAATCTTTGCCTAGCTGTATAATTTTTTGGTAATTCCTCAATACTAATTATATTGATTGGAAAAAATAGAGTAGTAGTAGAAACTTCCCCTAATACTCTACTTCTAATCCACAGACATCTTGTAATTATGAGGAAATATCATAATTAGTATTTTTCTCTAGCAAAGCTAAAATCATTACCTTTAACCAACACCTATTTTTTCCTTGTGAGCGTGTTTGTGACAATGGTGATGATTGTGTCGATGATGATGTTCGTGTTTATGCTCGCAAGATTCTGATGTTTCTCTCACAAGAGAGCCATTTAAATAAGCATTAACAGCACAATCTACCTCACTTTCTGGAGTTATAATTACTTCAATTCCCTGTGTCTCCAAACGACGTATTAATCCGTTTCCCATTCCCCCTGAAATCAAAACTTGAATACCATCAAGAGGATGGGGATGATGGCGAGAAGTATTGTGAAAAGATTGCTCTTCCGATAATTCTAAAAGCTCTTTACTAACGATTTCGCTAGAGTTGATGTCATAAATCCAAAATTTTCGGCATTTTCCTGTATGGTCTGTTACGCTACTTTTATTTTGACTAGCAACTGCAATTTTCATGGTTTTTATTTCCATATTCTTGAAATTTAATTTGATTTTTGATTGAAAGATAATTACTAAACCCACCAAGGTTTTTCCCCTGTTCGAGGGTCAATTTCTGTCCAGGGAGAAATGCGAATAGAATCCCCTTCCAGTTTAACGTGAGTCAACTTCAGAGGAAGAGGTGCAGGACCTCGTGCCACTCTCCCATCAGCATCATAACGAGAACCATGACAGGGACATTGGAATTGACTGTCGTTGGGATTCCAAGGAAAAGTACAGCCCAGATGGGTGCAGTTATCAGTAATTCCCCAGGGATGCAAAGTACCATCTGACTGTACTGTTAAGTAAGTAGGTTCTGCTGCTAAACCCGCAACTAAAGCACGAGTTCCAGGGGTTTCAGCCAAAATCTGGCTAGCCGGAATCAGATTTCCGTTAATATCTTTAGCAAGGATAGAACCACCTTCACCTGCTTCTGTGGGAGGAACAAAGAATTTAGCCGCAGGATACAGCACTGTACTCGCTGTAGTAGCAACAACTGCACCTGTGAGGAAGTTAAGCAATTGTCGTCTCGACATTGAAGGACTTTCTAAAGGAAAACTTTCTGACATGAATCTCCACTTCCTAATATCGGTATAGGTGTTGATTACCTTTTTGAATATTTTGGACAACACTATTTATACATTCACTATATTACTATCTGGTAATTTAGTCAATTAATCTATAGGCATATTTCTCGATCAAGACCAAAAAAGAGAGATTGGGGAAGTAGAAATGACGAAAAAATACACTAACTTGTAGCGATCAATCCTTTTCATAGCAAGGTTCTACGTCTCAGGTTTTATCTAATCGGTATACTTTATACTTTGGCGTTTAAGTAACCATGCTTCTGTTTTTACTTGTTAGTTCCTTTTTAGGGGTTAACTTGAATTTAAAATATAATTGTATTACTATCTGGTTAGATAGTATTGTCGCAAGTATTTAAAAAACGTGGGAATCGGAAATGGTTAGATGGTGACACTTTTCCTATATCCTGCGTTATCAGCAATCGGAGTAATCAGCATGGTTCACGTTGTCGTACTGGGTGCAGGGATAGGAGGATTGCCAACAGCTTATGAACTGCGGCATTTGTTACCGAAATGCGATCGCATCACGCTGATTTCTGATAGTCCCAAATTTACCTTTATTCCTTCCCTACCTTGGGTTGCTTTCGATTTGACTCCCTTGGAAAATATTCAACTAGATATAGAAAATCTGCTTTTAGGAAGGGGGATTAATTGGATAGAAGGAAAAGTTACGGGACTTAATCCTGACGCACAAACCCTTAATATTGCCGGGAAAATTATTCATTATGATTATGTAGTTATTGCGACAGGGGCATCCTTAGCACTGGATGCAGTCCCAGGATTAGGGCCAGAGCAAGGTTATACCCAATCTGTATGTAATCCCCACCATGCTGTATTGGCGCGGGAAGCATGGCGAAAGTTTCTGGAGAATCCGGGACCCTTAGTAGTGGGAGCAGTGCCAGGAGCAAGCTGTTTTGGTCCTCTGTATGAGTTTGCTTTGTTGGCAGATTATGTGTTGCGACAACGGGGTTTGCGTCATCAAGTACCGATTACTTTAGTGACACCGGAACCCTATGCTGGTCATTTGGGGATTGGGGGAATGGCAAACTCAAGGGAGTTGGTGACCCAATTACTCCAGCAACAAGATATTGAATTGATTGAAAACGCGGCAATCACTGAGATTAGTTCCCAAAATATTACCTTGGCAGACGGTCGTAATTTACCCTTTGAATACTCAATGGTACTCCCACCTTTCCGGGGTGCGACATTTTTGCAGTCAGCAGAGGGATTAACTGACGAGAAAGGATTCGTGCCTATTTTACCGACATATCAACATCCAGATTTCTCCTCAATTTACAGCCTAGGTGTGGTGGTGCAGTTAACTTCACCGGAAAAGACACCCATACCCATTGGTGTACCAAAAACTGGGCAAATGACGGAAGCGATGGGGATAGCTGTTGCTCATAACATTGCCAGGGAATTAGGAGTAATTCAAGCTGCACCTGTGACACCTACCCTGGAAGCAATTTGTATGGCAGATTTTGGCGATACAGGTATTATTTTTATTGCTGCTCCGGTATTACCCGACTCTGTAACTGGAAAACGACGGATTTCTGTAGCTAAAAAGGGTCGTTGGGTGAGTTGGATTAAGGTAGCTTTTGAGAAATTTTTCTTAATTAAGATGCGCTTGGGAATGTCTGTACCGTGGTTTGAGCGTTGGGGTTTGCGGGTTTTGGGTTTGTCGTTGGTGGAAGCGATCGCAGATGAATATATTTCGGATTCGTCATTAGTTGCGGTTAGTTCAAAATTGCCTTCAACTACTTATAAAAATTAAGTTTGTGATTTATTTTCATCAGTTATGTAATTTCTGGAGTTCAATACTATGTTTAAATTATTGTCTAGAATCATTCTTGCAGTTCTGATTATCTCAGTTTTATTGATCTCGAATCCATCGATTGCTAAAGCTGATATTGAACCGACACAATTAGCAAAAGCAGTACAAGAAATTGAATATTTAGATGCCATGCGTTCCGGTTTAGCTTCTACCTTAGAAGGTCAAAAACAAGAGCCAACCATCCAGACTTTTAAAGAAGTATGTCAACCAGTGGGAATGAGGGCTAAACAACTTAGTCAGGAAAATGGCTGGCAGGTCAAACAAATTGCTAAAAAATATCGCAATTCTGCTCATGCTCCCGATAATTTGCATTCCCAAATAGCACTGACTAAATTTGAACAAAATCCCGAATTAATTGGCTTTTGGGAACAAGAAAAACTCAACGGTAAAGATGGTATTCGCTACTATCGTCGTATTAATATTGACGCAAGTTGCCTTGCTTGTCATGGTGCTAAAAATTCTCGTCCTCAATTTATCAAAGATAAATATCCTCAAGACCTTGCTTTTGATTTTCATGTCGGGGATTTACGGGGAATGTATGCTGTGTTTATTCCTGATGGGCTGAAGGAGGCTTTAGAAAATAGTGAAAATATCACTAATAAGTAATGTTAGTGTTAAATAAAAAAGCAAAAAATGAGGTGCAATTTTATGTGGTGTAAAATTCGACAATTTTTATCATGGTTATTGTTACTGGGTACATTGGGTTTATTAATTTTATTAGGCTTAGGAACTTTTAATCCTGCATCTGCTGCGGCTACAATCAGCACTATAGAAGAAGCCCCTGGTCAAATTCTTTATCAATCTAGACATCAATTACGAGATGATAAGGGTAATGCTTGGCAGGTGGTTTTATTCAAGCGAGTGAAAGGTGATGATTCTCCTAGCATTAATTTACGTTTGGTAGCTTTTCCTGGTACTGCCAATTTCACCCACCCCCAACCTCTACAAATAATCACGAAAAATGGCAATATTTTTGATGCAAAAGATGTCTTTGCGGAACAAGCACCATCTGACAATGTTGGTGAATATGAAGTTAATAATATATTGGAAAAATTGCCAAATGCAGCAGCAATCAATCTTTCTTTACTGATGAAAGATAATCAAGCTATAGAGTTCAAAATTCCTGCCGAAGTAATTTTAGAATGGCAAATCATTGCTCACAATGAGTAATATTCAGTGCGAGGGTTTTGAAATTCTAGACGTTATAACCTTGCACTTATGTAGGGAAAAAGGCTTGAAATCCTTATAAGTAAGAGTTGAAAATTAATGTTACATTCTGAAAATCTAAAACCATTGCAAATACTAAACTCTGCCCATAATGGTCATGTGTAATTAATTTTCAATAACCACTTATGCCCTAGATTCCACTTTTATTCAGAAAGCTCTAATTAGAAGAGAAGACAAGATTAGACTGCAATGCGCTATCATAACCCCGAAACCATAAAATTTTCCTAAAAGTTGGTAAAAAATTTAACTTGTCGCCTAAGCTCAATATCTGATTGAATTGGGGAGCATTCATCTTAATTTGTATCTCTAAAACTTGCCAGAATAAGGAGAATTCATGGATTTTCTTGCAGACACCGTTGTCTTGTCACGAATTCAGTTTGCCCTAACGGCAATTTTTCACATGCTCTGGCCTGTTCTCACC
>NZ_JAYGHN010000078.1:0-10347 GCF_034931845.1 Calothrix sp. UHCC 0171 | reverse complement strand
ATTCTTGCCTATTGCTGTTTACTCGAATCAGCCCTTGGTATCCCTATCAAAGAAGGTCGCATTCGCTACCATGCTGATAATGTAATGGTTCACGTACCCCTGGATGATACTGGACGGGCAATGGTTAGAGAAGCTGTTGAAAAAGCAAGGCAACTTAGGCAATCTATTCATCGACCACCAGTAACCGATAACGAACGTCTATGTGCCCGTTGTTCTCTTTCTCCCGTATGTTTACCCGAAGAAGCACGCTTGGTGCATGACAAAGAATGGCAACCAATCCGCTTATTCCCTGAAGACGATGACAGGCAAATAATTCACGTTCTCGAACCAGGAACTAGCGTTGGTCGAACTGGAGAGCAAATCAAAATAGCCCGTCGCCACCAACCATTAGAAACAGTTCCAGCCCGACAGGTCGCTCAATTGGTGCTGCACAGTTTTTCCCAGGTTTCCACCCAAGCGCTGCATTTTTGTGGCGAACAGGGAATTGGCGTACATTTTATCTCCGGTGGCGGGCGTTATCTCGGTAGTTTCGACAGTCGCCAGGGTAGTATTCAACGCCGAATTTGCCAGTATAGTGCCTTTGCCGATGGTGATACTTGCTTGGAACTGGCACGTAGATTGGTGGCTTGTCGTGCTCAAGGACAGCGTAAGTTTTTGATGCGAGGGAGCGGAAAGTTGCGTGCGCGGGATACCCGCGTTGAGCAAACTTTTCAAGACAAGGGAAAGAGCAAGGGTAGTGAGAGGTTGACGAAAGCCATTTCCCAAATGAAAGCGGTGCTGAAACTTGTTCCCCAAGCAAAATCTTTGGAATCTCTTTTGGGATATGAAGGGAATTTAGCTGCATTATATTTTGATGCTTTACCTGATTTGATTTCACCAGATGCACCACAGGAAATGGTTTTCGATGGCAGAAACCGCCGTCCACCCAAGGATCGGTTTAATTGTCTCTTGGGGTTTGGGTATGCTTTGTTACTTAAAGATGTAATGAATGCTATCTTGACAGTTGGACTAGAACCTGCATTGGGATTTTACCATCAACCTCGTTCTCAAGCTGCACCATTGGCTTTGGATTTGATGGAAATTTTTCGAGTTCCTTTGGTAGATATGACTGTGATGGCTTCTGTGAATCGCAACCAGTGGGATGTGCGAGATGATTTTGATGTGCGCGGACAACAGGTTTGGTTGAGCGAAACTGGTAAGCGCAAGTTTGTGGAAATCTACGAAAATCGCAAACAGGAAACTTGGAAGCATCCAGCCACGGGTTATTCCCTCACCTACCGTCGGTTGTTGGAGTTGGAAGTGCGATTACTGGAAAAGGAATGGATGGGTGAGGGTGGTTTGTTTGGTCAGTTGATTGTGCGGTGAGGAAGTTCCAGTTTTGTCGGCTTCCGTCAGATCGAAATTTCCAAAAATGCAAAGGTGAGGTGATGAGATGGGAGAAATCCGAAATTGCTACATTATTTGCTACGACATTCGCTGTCCCAAACGTTGGCGTAAAGCTTACAAACTTTTGGAAGGGTATGGGGATAGGATACAGTATTCCATTTTTCGCTGTGTGATGAATCAAAGAGACCGAGAAAAATTGCGTTGGGAGTTGGAGACAATTTTGGCAAAGGAGGATTGTATTTTGTTCGTGCGGTTGAGCGATCGCTGTGTGCAGGATATACCCAAATACAATCGACCAGGTACATGGGAAAATACAGACAAACCTTTTTTGATTGTTTGAAAATGCAGGCATCTCTGTTTGTTTGAATTGTCAAGTTGGTGTAGTTGCTGAAAGCTTTGTAAATGGGCTATTTGAGAATTTTTAGATTGCGTTCGATGCTTGCAAAATCCTCAAGTGCTTTTACTTCAAGGGTTTTGGGCAATTTACTCGGTTTGTTGTTTGGGATTTTTTGAGAATTTTTAATGTTATGTTGGTTTTCTGGGGAGGTGCTTGTAAACTTGGACTAGAGCGCTTATTTGTTAAGCTTTTCAGCTATCACTGTGTTTTTACCTTTGATGCCGTAAGGCGTTGAGCACGTTTATCTAGAGTTGGTATTGGTATTGGTGGTAATTGTGTTTTTACCTTTGATGCCGTAAGGCGTTGAGCACAAGTAGCCGATACACTTGGTTGTAGCTTTTTAGAGTGTTTTTACCTTTGATGCCGTAAGGCGTTGAGCACCGACTTACTCCAATGTTCAATTCTGGATTATTCAAGTGTTTTTACCTTTGATGCCGTAAGGCGTTGAGCACCAAGTTTCATACTTTTAACTGTGGCGTTGTCACCTTGTGTTTTTACCTTTGATGCCGTAAGGCGTTGAGCACTTGGATTTATTTGATGTCTTTGGCAAGAAGTTAACTGGTTAAACCTCAGCCCTCAGAAAATCTGGTTTCTTAGAAGAGGGTTGTCCTGGTTGTCGGTTGCTGATACTCAACATCGATAAGTTTGCAGCGCTGCCGGAAAAAGTACAAGTTTTGGTGCAAGAAGGATTTGATATAGTTGAAAGGACTCAGGAAGAAGCACAAAGAATAAATAATGCGCTGATAGAAGAATTGGTGCTGGGTTAAGTGTATCGTGCTTTTTGGACAGATTAATGGAACGTAAATATACCGCAAAACAAGGACAATACTTAGCTTTTATTTACTACTACACGAAGCTCAATGGTTATCCACCATCTGAGGCTGATATGCAACGTTATTTTAAGACAACATCACCTACAGTACACAGTATGGTGGTAACTTTGGAAAAGCTGGGATTAATTGAGCGAGTACCCAGACAAGCCCGTACCATTCGCGTGCTATTACCAAGGGGAGAACTGCCAGATTTAGATTAATAAAAGTATTAAAATAGCTAATCAAAAATAAATTTATGCGAATATTATTGATTGCCAATACTATTTTTGAAGTGGGAGTAGGCATTGTATTTCTGTTTTTTCCCACTCTAATTATTAAAGATAGTGCCTTAGCGATTTCTTTATTGCGGATAATTGGATGTGGTGCTTTAGCTTTCGGTGTTTTGAGTTTGTTAATGATGAATGTAACCGATATAAAAGTATTGCAACCGGGGTTAATTGCGTTATCTATTTTCCATACTCTAGCAGCAGCCTCACAAATTTATGGCTTGACAAATGGCACAGCTAATATACCCGTAATTATTGCACATTCATTGTTTGCAGTTTCGTTTCTCGGTGTTTCCTGGCAGCAAATTAGATGAAAGCGAAAGTAATGCTTAAACAAAAATCATAAACAAGATATATTAGGAAAATAATTTATAGTTAAAAAAAGAGCCATAACTTACTGTGAAATAACCACTGTTCCAGAAACTATACCCGAAAATTTACCTTCTTGTGATGACGAATCTGCAAGGTAATCTCAACAAACTATTAGGTGATTTATTTGATACTTTATTAGGAGGTACTAGAGTTTCATTTCTAAACATAACCGCACTAAATGCCTCTATATACAATAGTTTTGGGTGTATTTACGAATATACTGTCAAACACTTTATTGCGAAAATTATGTTTGAAGTGAAAGTTAGTGTCGAAAACTATTTAACAAAATTTCAAGGATGAATGTACCAAAATTTAAGATACGATAATTTCAATAAATGTATATATAGTAATGACAAATTCACGTATGCAACCAGGGTACGGCAGCTACTCATTAGACTGATCAGCATTTGTTGATAAGTTATTGAAGCATCTATTACTCATATATAGTTGCAGGCTAAGGAACTTAGCCTGACTGACAAATCCTGTCATTACTTACACCTTCAGAATTAGCAGACATTCCAACTGTTGGATATTACTTCTGTGGATTTAGAGGGTGGGTACAGCAGGTGAGTATTCCAAACAGACCAACAAAATGTTTTTCAATTCAGCTATGGCGGAATGTTTGCCTATTTCATGTGACGAAGCATCTACAGTAGAACTCACCAGAACATTGCAGGCTGCATATCAATACCTGACTCGGTGTAGTGAGTCCGAATACGGCTTACAGATGAGTATTGCCTTAGATAGCCAGTTTAACAATTCCCTGAGCTTAGGGGTGATTACGGTGGGAGAGTTTCCTAGCAATATGCCCCTGTGGCAGGTGGAGGCGTGGAAATACAATATTCTGCCAAAACTAAAGGATCAGCTTGGATGTGCCCTGACCCTAGAAAATTTTACACAAATGCTAGCGCTTAAATTTTTGCATGGGGTATCCCTGCAAACCGATTTCAATTTAGCGCAGATGCAACAGCGTTGGGCACAAAGTATTCTCAATTATGGATTACTCAGCCCAGACTGTTGGCGTTTTCTGTTCTTCAGAACCAAGGACTTTGCCGCAGATACAGATTGTCTTGGGGTTGCTCTAGCTGGTCTGTATGCCTGTGGAGCGATTAATGACTGTATGCTAGCTAGGGGTGCTTTTGAGTTACTTTCTAGTGCCTCTGTGCGGGAAGTTTCAGACGCAGATAACGAAGCTTCTGTCAATGAGCGTCAGGACAGCTTAGTTAAGGGAGTACTAAAGACTTATTTTGAAGATCAAACCTTTGTTCTTTACCAACAACATAGCGAGCGGGCAAATGAACGCTCCCAGGCAAAATTCCGTGGTTGCAAGCACGATCTAGTGGCAGTGGTGAATGCTATGTTGCCTATTTTGCAAACACTACAGGTGGGAATGTGGGAGCTAGATAATTTGATACAACTGCAAGAATATGCTGAGAACCTTAGCCACACAGATAACACAACGATCTCCGAGATTCTCTGTGCTAACTGGGGCTATATTGCTAATCACTTAAATCAGATAGAGAAGGGAGGGACTCGTTATTACCCCTACAGTGAAACTTTCCTATGCTGTTTGTCGGAGTTGTTTTTATATTGTCCCCAACAGACAGCAGCAGCCATCAGTGCCAGCGTCTTCAAGGCAAAGGTTGCCTATTTTCTAGCAACGGTGAATATTCCAGAGAACCCACTGCATCAAAACCCACTTCGTTTAGCGCAACTAGTGATTGCAGCGGATAACTACAATACAATTTATCCACAGATGCCCCTAGATCCGCAGTCCATTCTAGCAGCCAAGCAACTTCTACTGAGCCAGGTGAGGCAAGATGGCTCCTGGGCTCCTTTTCCTTACTTCACTCTGGGAACCAATCACCAAGTCTTCTTTGGTAGTGCGGTAATAACGACAGTATTTGCCATCCGGGCATTGGAAGGTTCTAATGCAGTAAACAATAAACAAGCACTTGACTTAAAAGGCAATTTGGAGGGAATATGACTTCAAACTATATGGAAACTGTAAGCCAGTACCCTGAGATGATACCTAAAGCCTTTGACCAGTGGTTACGGACATTTGGTATCCAAGAAGAAATTGCACCCATTTTATTTACAGTTACTAGTTGGGTGAAAATTGCTTCACCCCCAGAGGTGAGACCGGAACAGCTAACTCTAGCTTGCATGGACTTAGCTGTTTCATTTTTCTACCTTGATGATTACCAAGGCGAAGATTATTTAGAACTGCTCGAAGACTTTAGTAGGAATCTTGCAAGTCAGTCTCCGAAAACATCGCGACCCATTGTCATAGCTCATGCAAACCTGCTGCAACAGTTTTGGGAGTTCGGACAACCGATGGATTATTTTCTTGAATCCAGACAAAAGCTACTAACAGAGTACTCTTTTAGAAATCGTGTCATACGTGGAGAGCAAAAGATTGATTTTCAGAGGTATATGGAATGTCGCCGTACGACTATTTATGTAGATGGATGGTTTTCGCTTTGGTTGCTGCTGGAAAATATCCAACTTACGCCTTGGGAACGACGCACTTTAGCATCTACCGAGGCTGTTAAGCTTTTGACAACTTTTTATATCTTCGATAACGAACTCCATTCAATCGACCGTGATATTTCGAGTGGTGTACCAAATCTTGTTGTTCTCCTTAGTAATGAGCAAAGTATCTCACTGAATGCTGCGATCGCAAAACTTACACAAAATTTGGATGAAGCGAAAGGTGGCTTTATCAAAGCTATAAACATGCTCCTAGCTTCAAGTTCAACAGATAACTTGCGCCGGTGCGCCCAAATACTGCGTTGTAGCTTTGAGTGTGCAACAGCTTCAAGACGTGAAAACCCAGAACGCTACATGCAAGTAAAATAACCCAAATATCTCACAGAGGAAAAAGATCGTGCGAACTGTACCTACTATCGAAACACCCATGTTTTTACAGGCAGCTCAGTGGCTTTTCGATCCATTGAACTACTTAACAGCAAACTTTAAACGTTACGGAGATATTTTCAAAACTCATGGGATGTTGTTGGGTGATAACAGCCCTGTAGTTGTGATCAGTGATCCTAGTGCCATTCAATATTTGTTAACTCATGATTCTGGCAAAGAATTATCAGCTCCGGGTGATGCTTATGAGTTAATGGTACCAATAGTCGGGCGGCAAAATACACCACTTGCAAGTGGTAACGAACACCGCCGTCGCCGCAAATTGCTCATGCCTCCATTTCATGCAGAACGGGTTAAAGCCTATGCACAGAGCATTCAGCAAATTACTCAAGAAGCTTTGGCGCAATCTTTAGCCGACAAATTTGTGGATGTCCGTAAACTGATGGGAAAAATCACTATGCGGATGATCTTGCAAACAGTATTTGGAATGCACAGCGGTGAATGTTACGAAAATTTAGAAAGATTATATACTCACCGGCTGGATATGATCAGTACACCCTGGAGTTCGATATTTTTTTATCTTCCTTGGATTCAAAATGATTTTGGTTCTTGGAGTCTTGGGCATAGTTTTCACAAGTTAACTAAAGAGATTGATCAAATACTGTTTACCAATATTCAGGAGCGACGCACTCACCCAAATCCAGACCGATCTGATATCCTTTCTCTACTGCTGTGTGCTAAAGATGAGGATGGTCATGGTTTAACTGACCAAGATTTGCGGGATGAACTGATGGCTTTGATGATGGGAGGCTATGAAACTACAGCCACATCTTTAACCTGGGCAATCTACTGGATTTATTCCTTGCCAGACGTGAAAGAAAAGTTGCTGACGGAGTTGAATACTGTTGCGACTCAAACTGACCCTACTAAATTTATGAGCCTACCCTATCTCAATGCTGTCTGTAATGAGGCTATGCGTCTTTATCCTCCCTTGATATTAACTCTGCCTCGTCGGGTAGAAAAGCCGTTGGAACTCTGTGGCTACCAGTTAGAACCAGGTACTTTAATCATGGGTAGCATTTATTTGATCCATCACCGTGAAGAACTTTACCCTCAGCCCCATAAGTTCTCCCCAGAACGATTTCTGGAACGACAGTTTTCTAATTACGAGTTTTTGCCATTTGGTGGGGGAGTCCGTCGTTGTATTGGAGCCGCCTTAGCTCATGCAGAGATGAGAATTGCTCTTGGTACCATTCTCACCCAGTTTGACCTCTCCCTGATTAACGACCGTCCAATTGTTCCTGCACGTCGGGGTATTGGTCTTGCTCCAAGTACTTCTGTGCAAATAAACATAAAAAACATGCAACAGATCCCAGCAATGTGCAACTAGCTGCCGTACACTCAGTCGTGGAAAAAACCTTTCCGTAAGTCTCCATAAATAATTCAGCCGCTAAAGTTCATCCATGTTTTTCTATACCCCAGGTCGGCGCAAAATTTTTGGTTTAACTTGAGGCGATCGCTTGTTCTACACATTACCGATTTGCCGATTCACAAGCAACCCCATCATTATCTCGATCCAACCGCTTTGCCCAGGGGTTAGCTACAACATCGATATTTTCAATTCCCCTAGCGCGTAATCCCTTATAACTACGCTTGTGCGCTTAATTTAGTACGGTTAGATGCTTGGCTAAATGGTATACCTCTTGCTAAAACTCGCTCATCTCGTTTCAAACAATTCCAACCCCAAGGTGATTAAAGAATAAGTCAAAGCAACTATACCATGTAATACACGGTTGACAACTACTAAAAAGATTTTTAAAATTTCCGTGTATTACATGGTGGGTAGATCCTATGAAAAAGATGAAAAGGGATATTCAGGGGAAGTTTGCGATTAAAAGCTCGGACTACCGGGAGGTGCGTTCTTTACGACTAACAGATGATACCTGGAATGCGTTAGGTATCGCCTCTGAATGCTTGGGATTAACCAGGGCTGACTATCTAGAGGAAATAGTTAGAAGTAACCTGACTCCATGTATTACACGGGAAAATTCAAATATTTCTACTTCTAATACACAGAATTTTTCTGAACCATTGCCGAGTATTACACGGTACGATCTGGAGATTCCGAGGCTCCGAACCCAAGTACAGAATCTTCAAAAAGAAAATTTAGAGCTTAAGGAACGGTCAGCCATTAATTTTGTGCATGACATTGTAGATTTTGAAGCAATACGCGATCGCATTTTATTTGAATTGAAGTTGGGACGGCAAGCTTCAGCTTACAAAGCAGCACAGAAGTCCCTTAATCGATTTATTCAAGAAATAAAACTTCTGGTTGACAGTTTCTGATTAGTGCCAAAACTGCTGCAAGAAGTCACTCACAATTTCTCCAGATTGATTGGTTTTTATCACTTTTTAATGTTAAGCAATATTTCGCCAACAGTGTCTTAAATGTTTTAATCCCGTTGCCGGGAATCGTAAGGTTTCAAGCTTATAGTTTTAGAGTTTTGCGTATTCAACAACCCGAATGTTTATATACCCAACAGTTCAAATATTTAGCTACTGACATACTCAAACTTTTGACAATCAGGATACTCCTTGCCGAGATTAGTGTCAGCTTTTCAACTTTTGCGTACTCAAAAAGCTAAATATTTAAGTATTTGAATTTTCAGCCTTCTAGCAGGTTGCGTACCTGAATATTTTTGGTATCATCTATCTGCTAACTTAAATTGTTATACGTTTGCGTACTCAAAAGTGTAAACATTTGGCTATGCAAGTAGCCAAAAATCTAGCAGTTTGCATATCTCAAAATTTCTGGTATTATTTCACACATATTTTTGCCCACTCACATTGTCAAACTTTCGCGTACTCAAAAGTGTAAATATTTAGTAACGTGAATATTCAAGTATTTAATAACCTAACAATGCGATCGCTATGATTATTACTGTTGCCTCATTCAAAGGGGGTGTGGCAAAAACCACAACATCTATTCATCTGGCAGCTTACCTGCAAAATAAGGGAGAAACATTATTAATAGATGGCGACCCTAACCGTTCAGCAAGTGGTTGGGCAAAGCGGGGGGAATTAACGTTTAAGGTTGTTGATGAGAGACAAGCAGCCAAATTTGCCCCCAGATACCAACATATTGTGATTGATACCCAAGCCCGACCGGAGCGGGAAGATTTAGAAGCATTGGTGGAGGGATGCGATTTATTGGTGCTACCAACTACCCCCGATGCTTTATCCCTTGATGCCTTGATGCAAACCGTTGATACGTTAAAAACTTTGGGTGCTGATAAATTTCGTATTCTCATCACTCGCGTACCACCCAAACCCAGACGCGATGGTGAGGAAGCACGAGAAATGTTGCTAGAAGCAGGATTGCCAGTATTCCAGGGAAGTATTCGCGATGCGGTGGCATTTCAAAAAGCCGCATTAGCTGGGATATCAGTAGATAAAGTGACAGATGCCAGAGCAAAAATTGCATGGCGAGATTATCAAACGGTTGGGAAGGAGATATTGAAATGAGTAAATTCAAAAGTATTTTGACTGCGGCAAAGGAGAATTCAACTGAAGTTGAACCGGAAGCAGTAACGCCAGAAGTGGTATTACAAGTACCTGTTCCCGAACCAACGGTCGAAATCAAACCAGAACCCGAATCATCCAAACCAGCCAAACAGAAAAGTTCCAAACAAAAGCCGAGCGAGAAACCAATCCAAGCTAAACCAACCGAAACAACCGAACCCAAAAAAATGGGAAGACCCAAGGGTAAGCGGTCTGACCCCGACTATGAACAGGTAACGGCTTATATAAAAAGTGGAACCTATACCAACGTCAAAATTGAACTGCTCAAAGAAGGGCAAAAGCGGGAGTTTAGCGAACTTATTCAGGAACTACTCGATGATTGGTTAGATTCGCGTAGCTGAACTTTTGAGTACGCAAAAATCGAATTTTTGAAAGTTTGCAACTGTGCGTAGAAGTCGCACAAAGAGCAGCCCACATGAAGGCATAAAAGGCTGGTGGAAGCAAAAACAACCCTGCAAATCCTTTATATATAAGCTTTTTGAGCATTGCTGCCACTGATAGCAGCAATGCACCGCGCTGTTTTTCAGTATATTTATCTGGCTTTTTGGCTGTGGTCATAGATTTTGGTCGTGGTTGGAGTAAAGGTCTAAAAGATAGCGATCGCTTACATCGGGTGCTAGCGTCACTCTATGGG
>NZ_JAYGHN010000077.1:0-11661 GCF_034931845.1 Calothrix sp. UHCC 0171 | reverse complement strand
CCTCATGATGGTGTCCAATGAGAGTTTTAATGCAAATACCATCACTAGCATTCCATAATTTAATCAGATGGTCAGCACCACAACTTGCTAAAATTTTCCCATCTGGACTAAAAGTGACGAAGCGTACCCAGTTCTGATGACCTTGACAAATCAACAGTAATTTACCTGTTTTAACTTCCCAAATTCGCACATTACAGTCAGTATCACAGGTGGCTAAAAGTTCTCCATTTGGGCTAAAGTTAGCAGATAAAATATTACCTAAAGTTTCCGTAAATACACAACGAGATAAATCAGAATTAGTAAAATTAACATCATGTAAATTTACACCTTGTAGATAAGCTTGCCAAAGTGTTAAACGAGAAAAATCCCAGCCACTAATATCAATTTGAGCTTGATGTAATAAATGTAGAGAATTAGCAGCGACATATCCCGTTTCTTTAGGTGTTTTTCCTTGTAAGTTAGAAATAATTTGTTTGATATAATGAGAAATATTGTCTAAACTCCCCAGTTGATTGATTAATTGATTAATCACAGGTTGTAAAATCAAATTAATTTGAGTCTCACGCACATAGTCTTTCCCTTGTGCTTTCATCAAAGCATGACTTGCAAACAGAGATATATCCTGATTAAAAATTTCCTCAGAGACTAACTCAATAATTTGATTAATCACATATTCCATCACCACAGGTTGCTGAGTTAAACCACCAGTAGTTTTTTCAATAAAAGCCCGTCTTTGTAAGGATGTGAGAGATTCTAACAACTCACGCGGGAGAATTGGAGTAACAAAATCTGTTTGTAATTCAGATAATGAAATAGGTTCACGATTAATCGCAATCCAAAACATAATTTCTCGTTCCAACTTTGTCAGGCGATTAAATTGTTGATTGAGTAAATCTCGAATATCATCAAAAATAAACGTACTTTGTTGAGATATCTCTAAAAATTGACAAATATCTCCCTCAAAAAAATCATGAATTGAAGACGCAACAATTTTTAAAGCTAGGGGATTACCTCCATAACGACAAATTAAAGCTTGCCATTCTCCCTCGGAAGCAGTAAATTGACCTTTGAGAGCAAATAATTCTCGCCCTTCCTTGTCCGCTAAACCTGTCAATTGTAAAGAACGTACAGGTAAATTTTCTCCCTCATATCTAGCTAAACCTTGAGGCTTTTCCCGAGAAGTTAACAGCAAACAACTTTGATGAGAAGTTTCTGCAAAACATCGCAATAATTCCCCATATCCCTCATACCCAAATCGATAAAGACCAGTACGTTCACCTGCTTGTAAAATCGACTCAGCATTATCTAAAATTAACAAACAGCGCGAGCTACGCAGATATTTTAATAATAGAGAAATTTTCGCTGATACACTACTAGGTAAAAAAGTTTCTTCCTGTAACGATAAAAACTGAATTAATTCAACTAAAATATCTTCAATCGGTGGTGCATTACGTAGACTTCGCCAAATTAGAAACTCAATATTTCCTGTCTCCAAAATTTGTTGTGCTACCTTGACAGAAAGAGTCGTTTTACCAATCCCACCCATCCCCAACAGCGTAATTAAACGACAATTTTCTTGTATAACCCACTGCTTAACTAACTGTATTTCTACTTGACGACCATAAAAAATTGAGACATCGGGAGCATCTCCCCAGTCTGTAACAGGAGTGGGGGAAGGGGAAACTAGTTTTTCTACCTTGTTTTCAATAACCTCTTGCCAATTCAATCCCAACACCTGACAATAAGCCTTAAAAGCCTCAGCATTAATGGGATTTTTCCCAGCTAGAAATCTTTTCCAAGTACCCTCGGAAATTCCCACAGCCAAAACACCACTTTCTGACCAAGAAACACCCAAAAACTCGCTTGCTGACTCTAACCAGCGAAAATCATCCACAGACCAACAGGAAGCAATTCTAGCTTGCTTAATCATCCTGAGTCCGGGTTGAGAAGCTTTGAGAGTTGCCATTATTCTGTATGCATCCTATCCTATACAGATTTTTTGTTATAAGTATCAATATCCCAGAAATTAAATCATGATTGCAATAACATATTCATAAATGTTTGCCTAGATCAGTTTTATTTGTCTGAGCGATCGCCAAACGGATCTAGAGTTGATTAGATAACACGAGATAAATTGAGAATCATATTTATACCCCCCCAAATCCCCATGCCTTTTCATTCCGGAGAAATCGAAGTCCAAACCCAAGCAGGGAAACGGGAAGAAGCGCAAAAACTGTGTAGTCTCCTCAGCGATTTCATTAAACCAGCAGCACAGGAATTTCTGGTTACCCAACAATTAGCGATCGCCAGTACAGTTGATATACATGGTCAAGTCTGGGCATCTTTATTAACAGGACAACCTGGTTTTATCCAAGTTTTAAACCAACAGACCCTACAAATCAGTTTAGATGCTAGTCTTACACCCACTGACCCACTGTACCAAAATCTGCACCACAACCAAAATATTGGTTTATTAGTGATTGACTTATCAAATCGTAGGCGATCGCGCTTCAATGGCAAAGCTGAGTTAGACTTAAATGGTATAAAAATACACGTTGTTCAGACATTTTTTAACTGTCCCAAATACATCCAAACCCGTCACATCGAAAAAAATATAACTGAATCTAAAGAACAATCGGAAACTTTGAGAAGAGAAAATTTAAGTGAACACAATCAACTTTGGATAACCCAAGCAGACACATTTTTCATTGCTAGTTTTCATCCCCAAAGTGGTGCAGATGCTTCCCATCGAGGAGGATTTCCGGGATTTATTCAAGTCTTAAATCATCGCCAATTATTATTCCCTGATTATGCGGGAAATAATATGTTTCAAACCTTCGGTAATTTACTTATAAATCCCAACGCAGGGTTATTATTTATAGACTTTGAAACAGGTGATATATTGCAAATCACGGGAAAAGCAAAAGTGATTTGGGATGCAGACAGATTAAATGAATTTATTGGAGCAGAGCGTTTAGTTGAGTTTGCAATTGAACAGGTATTAGAAACAACAAATTCTACACCTTTGCGTTGGCGATTTGGCGAATATTCCCCTGCTAATCCTGGGTAAGGGTTGTGTGTTCTTATTAGGATTTTAACCCTTGTTGAAACAGTTCAGACTACAAACTATTTATATCCAGACGCATTGTTGTAGTATGTCAACTAAAGGCGAACTTTCATCCAAAAAATCCAAATCCACTACTGAAAACTCTCTCCCCTCTTCTGTGGCTTTTGTCCATAATTTCCTTGATGAGTATGGATTAGACCCTTATGAGTTTCGACTATATGCTCATATAGTTCGCAGAACTGGAGGAAAACCACAAGGTGTTTGCTTTGCAAGTCTTCGCAAAACAGCAGAGATTTGTAAAATGAGTACACGCAAGGCTCAACAAGCAATCAAAGTTCTGATTAATGCTCATTTTGTCACCCAAACTAAACGTACAGGACGCACAGATGAGTATAGAGTGACTCCTGTCAGTGAATGGGTTCCTAAAGAAGAACTGGATGAAATACGTAAAGCTATTGCAGGAAATTCTCATAAAAAATCAGTCAGCACAGAAGCTGAAACTAAAACAATAGAGTCCTAGGTAATTGGCATTATACAAAAATCTATTTTTGTCAAGACCAGTTTTCAAGTCCATCTGCACAGCAAAACTGATCTTTTATTAAAAGGTGCGATCGCATCACACTAGTAAATTAGCTAGTGGTTCATCTCCCCTGTTCTGGTCAGCTTTCAATCATTCCTATTTTTAGAGTAATGGACTGCTAGGAATCTCAATTCTGGTGTCAAAAACATTATGTCTAAAATTATCTCGATACACTCCTTCCGGGGTGGAACTGGTAAATCTAACCTCATAGCTAATTTAGCAGTATTAATTGCACTTCAAGGGAAACGAGTGGCAATAATTGATACTGACTTACAATCCCCCGGTATTCATGCTCTATTTAATCTTAATGATAATAGAAAAACGTTAAACGACTATTTGTGGAATCGTATTTCTATTACTGAGGCTGCATATGATATTAGTGATTATATTCTCGACCAGCAAAAAGGTCAGCTTTTCTTAATTCCTGCCAGTCTTAATCCTGAAGATATCGCCAAAATTCTCAGTGATGGATACAATGTGAGTTTTCTTAATAGTGGATTTCGACGATTAATTCAAGAACTTAATTTAGATTATTTATTTATCGATACCCATCCCGGTTTAAGCCGAGAAACTTTACTATCTATAGCTATATCTAACCTATTAATTATTATTTTACGACCAGACCTTCAGGACTTTCAAGGAACTGATGTAACAGTGAATATTACTCGTCAGTTACAAGTGAAAAATATGATGATGGCTATCAATAAAACACCGATAAATATAGACTTGGTTGAACTCCAGCAAAAAGTCGAAACAAACTATCATCTTCCAGTTTCAGCTATTTTCCCACTCTCACCAGAAATGGCAGAACTAGGTAGTAAGGGGATTTTTTCTTTACATTACCCTGACCATTATTTTACCCATCTCTTACACAAATTTGCCGAGAATATTAGCCAAGAATCGCGATTACATGAAGAAATTTTAATTTAAGTTAATTATTTGCATGAAAAATATTTTATGAAAAATGAAAGAATAGCTATGATAGAAATAATGAAAGAAGACACAATCGCCTTTGAATTAGCTCTCAAAATAGCAGATGCAGCAGTCTTCCACAAAACTAACAGACACCTCAAAAATATTGAAATTGCCGTTCTCAAAGGCGCATTATCGGGTCAAAAGTATGACAAGATTGCAGATGATTGTGGTTATGCTCCTGAATATATTAAACATGATGTAGGTCCTAAATTGTGGCAGATTCTTTCATTAAGTTTAGGAGAAAAAGTTAGTAAAACTAATTTAATGGCAGTTTTAGCACAACGAGCATTTGCAGAATCTGAAGAGGTGAAAGAAAAACCAACAATATCCTATTTACCATCCTCCACATCCAAACAAACAGAATTAGAAGCACAAGTAGGACTAATATCTTTAGAATCACCCTTATATATCGAGCGTCCGGGGGTAGAATCACGCTGCTATGAAGAGATTAACAGATCAGGAGCATTAATTCGGATTAAAGCACCCAGTCAAATGGGTAAAACTTCTTTGATGGTGAGAATTTTAGCCCATGCCAAACAACAGAATCAAGTGAATACAGTTGCACTGAGTTTACAACGAGCAGAACGCTGTATTTTTAATGACTTAGATAAATTTTTGCGCTGGTTTTGTACTTCTATTACCCGCAAGTTACAACTACCCTATCGAGTAGAAGATTACTGGAGTGATACCTTTGGTAGTAAAAGTAATTGTACTGCTTATTTTGAAGACTGTTTACTACCAAATATTAGTGGAATTTTAGTATTAGCGTTGGATGATATTGACGAAGTATTTTTACATCCAGAAATTGCCGATGATTTCTTTACATTACTCCGTTCTTGGTATGAAGAAGCAGCCTATGGAGATAGTGGTAATCCTAATTGGCAAAATCTTCGGCTACTGATTATCCATTCCACAGAAGTTTATATTCCTTTAGATCTTAATAAATCACCCTTTAATGTCGGTTTAGCTATTGAATTGCAAGCATTTAATCAATTACAGTTAATCGATTTACAAAAGCGCTATGGACTGAATTTATCTGAAAATGAATTGTTAGAACTAATGCAACTGCTATCCGGACATCCATACTTAATTCAACAAGCTTTATACCATTTAGCATATGGTAATCTAACTTTGCAACAGTTAATTAAAACCGCAGCAACAGATGCAGGTATTTATTGCCATCATCTACATCGACACTTACGAAACCTACAAGAGCATCCCCAATTAGCAGCAGCATACGACGAAGTAATCAAATCAACAACACCTGTAGAATTAGAACAATTAAGTGCATTTAAACTACATAGTATGGGTTTGGTAAAACTACATGAGAATCAGGTTATACCTAGTTGTGAGCTATATCGACGGTATTTTGAAGCGCGTGTAGAAATGTGATTTAATCTTATTTTTAAATTTAATTACTCTAAATATTGCTGCAATGTAAAAATCAAATGGAAGCACCGCAGTAGAATTTCCACCGAATAATGATAGGGCTTTCCATAAAACCAACCTTCCACAGTACGCTCGTGGTAGCCTGTTAACGCTGACAAAGTAGCAAGGCAAGCTTTCATGTAACCACAAGGATTACGTTCTCCTTCTTGCGGTAATTCTACTCCAGGATGAATTATTGGCATCCAAATTAAACACCACTCTTGTGGTGTCATTGGTTCGAGAACTGCCAAAAATATTTTTTGAGTATTTGGATTATTGGCTGTTTGTCGCAGTATTAATTTTACGAACCAACGGGGGATTTTCTTCGCGTTAATTAGCTTTTCTTGGCATTGCATTTTATTTCTGTCTTGAATTTCTATTTGTCATCCCAAAGCGATCGCCAAACGACTACGAAGCCATTCCCAACCAATAGCAATATTCGATATAAATCTAAATTTGATGCGAATCTAAAACGCTATTTCCTGTTGTTGGTGACTCGGATAAGAAGCTTTCAAATCGGTAATAAATTGAGCGATCGCCCCAATCCCCGTACAAAGCATCCCGCTAGCAGCACGATATCCGCGACTACTCCAACCTTGCCAGCCAAAGCGCTCTCCAATCTCCCCAAACTCAGCCACAACAGCATCCGATTCTTTACCATTACTCATTTGCAGCCGAACAAGTTCTTGCTCTTTTTGAGACAGTACACCATTTAAGCGATCGACTTCCCGCGTCAAAGGCTCGATCGTTTTCTCAAGCTCTTTGTTGACAACCCTTGCAGCTTGCTTATTGAGGGTATTTTCCCAATTGTCTGTCCGTGAATTGGAATATTCGAGCGCTTTTTCTAATTCCGCGACTCGTTGTTCGAGTTGTTGATTTCTAGTTTGTAGAGCTTGTACTGACTTTAGCTCATTCTCTTTCGCTGCTAATTGTGCTGATAAATCTTGGTTCTTCTGTGCGATCGCGCGTGAATATTCCTGTGCTGCTTGGATTTCCCGTTTTGCCGCTTGCAATGCAGCATCCCGAATTTCGATAAATCTTCCCTGTTCTAACTCAGCTTTTTCGCGGTTATTCTGAGCGATCACATCTGCAATTTTCTGTTCCACATCAGCTGCGGTAAACAATTCCTGGGAATTTACCTTTCTTGCTGGTTGTTGCGCTTCTGACTCGATTTGGTGGGGTTTGAGCAAGTGTTTAACCTCCATTCCCTGGGAAACAGTGTGATCGAGCAGTACCCAAAAATCTCCCTCTCGCTTGGACATGATTATCCCACTATGTCCGTTCCATCCTGCATTATCTTCTTTGACAACAATCCGCATTCCTGGGGCTAATTCCGTAGTTGGCAAAGCTGGAGTTTGACTTACTTCTGTGCTTGGTACTTGTTTATTCCCTTTCTCCCTCGCTCCCTCACTCCCGCTTTCCTGCTTAACCTGTGCTGCTGTTTTCTTACCCGATCGCACTAATTCTTTAACCAAATCGTGGCTAACTTTGGTCAACTGTCGCAGTGCGGAAACGCTCCAATTTTGGACATTTTGACGGATTAGTTTTTGCGATCGCACTGGCAATTTCTCAAACCATGCGTAAATCTCCATCGCAGAGGAGGCGATATAGCGTGATGCACCAAAATCAGGCGAGGCAAGCCATTCAGAAAATACTTTCTTCCCATTGGGGCAAAATGCAAGGCAGTCGAAGTAAAAATCTTGGAGCGATCGCCCTATTTCAAGTAACCCATCGAAGGTTTGACGAACGAAACCGAAAAAACTGCCGAGGGTTGATTTAGCCTTGGTTTGTAAGTCTGGTTTGGCAAAGCGATCGTAGTCAAATGAATAGGTGACTGGAAGTTCGACACAAGGCATAATAAGGATACCTCCTGTTTACAGTGAGAACCATACCCTCCGGTCAGATTGCGAGTCAGGGCGGAGGGTTTTGGTTTTGGGGAATTTTCATCTTGGAGTGCGATACTGCCGATGTTGCATTTTTTTGCAGAAATTTAGGCGATCGCTTTTGTCTAACACAAGAACATTATACAAGTACAGTTTGTATTTTTAACTCAAAACTTAAATAAAAATAATTTATAGCCACAAAAAACATAGTCTTACCTGTAAATACATATATTTAGAAGTGAATAGTAAAGTTAGAATGTAGAGTTATGTGATTGAAACTTTGATTCGTTGGAAGTTAAACGAGGTCATGGCTAGACACCGGGTTAAAGGCAAAGACCTAGCAGAATATTTAGGTGTCAGTGCTAATGCCATATCAGGATTGCGAAAAGCCGAGACAATGCCTGAAATTGGCGGTCAAAGGTGGGAGCATATTTGCTTGGGAATAAACCAACTATCCAAAATTGGTGAGGTTATTAGCCCACTTGATTTAATTGAATATATTCCTGATGAAGTAATCCCTAATACTAACGAATTTAGTAAAAGTATTCGAGCGTGACAAATATCAATAATCCAAAATAATTGATTTTGATTAAATTTTTGTAATACTGTGATTTTTACTTTAACTTTGCCGCATTTTTACTTTGACTTTGCCGTAATTTAATATTGCAATATTTATCATCAATAACACCTAAAATAAGCAGAAATAGTGGATTTAACCTACTTCATCTGTAGCGTTCTATGTATTGAAAATAAATTTTCTGTTTGGTTGATGCAATGTTAGCGATATTAGCATTTTATATCATAACTTTACCGCTAACTTTTGTTACCATCAGGTTGCCGTTTCGGCAAAGTCAAATTACAAATCACACTGTGTAATTTTTACTAGTATTTTCGATTTTACGGCTAACGCCTGTAGGTGTGTGAAGTTCGTAAAATCAGGATTTTTCCAACATGGAAAAACCATACCAAATCAAAGCTGCACTCGACCAATTTACTGGTTCGACAATTATCTACAAACACTGGCTTGGCTTGAAATATACCGAGGGCATCAAATACTTAGCAGATGAAACAAACTGCTATTGGCTAATCGATGCAATCTTCTCTCATCAAACCGAACAACTTCTCTCCAATCAAAACCTGCGAGAATTCCAAATTTGGCATTTACGAGTAAATAATAAATCCGGCATCTTGATTTGTGAGTGGGATACGAATCAAGAAGTATTACGCCACAATATCGAATACACAGATTTTGCACTAAAGCACATCAAGCTTTATTTGGTAGAAACAGTTCTCATGCTCCCAAGCGAATACTAATCCACATCAAATTGATAATTATTGGGAGAAAATTATGGTGCAAGCAATTAGCAAAGAGCAAATATTCGTCACTAATCTCGAACAATTTATGACTAAGGCTGACAGATTTATCAAAAAATATTACTCAGGTGTTAGCGAAGAAAATCATGTTCGAGAAATAATCCAGGATTTGCAAAATATGATGTTGGATACAGATTTACGACAACTAGAAATCGATTATCAAGATTATCGAGAGCAAGCAGATTTATTAGGCGATTGTGATGATAATGCCTGGTTTTGAAAAGGCTAACGCCAAGAGAAAAATGAAGAATTAAGTGAGATTATCATTATGGCTACACGTAAACAACAAACAACTAATATCCAAACCATAGATAACTCGATTTTGGGGGAATATGCTATTAGTGATTATTCCGAACGTGTGTATTCCAAAGTTTACTATTCCATTCGTTCTCTGTGTGGATTAGTTGCCAAACGAACTCTGAAAGAAACTTTTAGCTGGGACGGGTTCAAAGAACGGTTTTCTAACGATTTCGGGAAAGTGGAAGAAAAGCGATTTTCTCTCGACCAATTGCTGGAATATGCTAATCGTAAATTTGGTAAAACCTTGGAAGATTTACTTACCGAACATGATATATCCTGGCAACGCAGACGCGAATATATGGAGCGGAACCAGGTTGATATTCAAACAGAAGTAGTTGCAGAAAGTACCAACTACTAACTCCAAATCAAATCCAATCAAACCTATAAATCCTCTGGCATTATCGATGCTGGAGGATTTTGATTTAAGGCACATTTCCGCTTCAAATAGTGTGCTTTTTATCCGAACCCAAATTTTGACAAAATTATTCATCTACTAGGAATATGCTACGAAATGGTTATGTCGTCTGGGAAGGTGCATCCTTAATTGATGGCTCTCCCATCGTTTTGATATTAACTGGTTTTGTGAACCCCACATCTAACCGCAAAACTGGGAGGCAACTTCAATCATGGATTCTCTCACAAAATTATGTTCCAACATACGCTGCAAAATATGGTTTGGATAATTCGATTTGTGGTGATTGCCCGTTAAAGTTAAGCAAAACTGGTAGTTGCTATGTCAATCTCCTCACACCAAATAATATTTATCGTTCCTATATAGCTGGTAATTATCCAAAGTTTAGCGAGAAAGAATTAGCACTTTTAGAACACTATCGCTATCCAATTAGATTGGGTTCCTACGGCGACCCAACTGCAATACCATTGGAAATTTGGGAATCGATTATTTTGGCATCGGGTAAGCATACGGGATACACACATCGACATAAAAGTTGCGATTCCCGATGGCAAGAATACCTTATGGCTTCTGTACATAGTATCCCGGAAGCAAAGCAAGCGCAAAAGCAAGGATGGAGAACTTTCCGAATCATCGCTCCCGATGCAGTATTAAGCGATAACGAAATACTTTGCCGACACACGGAAGATGATCGAAATAGTTGCAGTACATGTCTTTTATGTGATGGGAAATCATCTAAACCAAATATTGCTGATAAAGCTCATGGGCTGAATTGGAAAGTGTCGAATTTTCTCAAATATCTCGAATCAACATCAAATTCAATTTAGCCAGATAAGGCAGGAATGAAAGTGTGTTAGATCGTTTCTACCTTTTTCGATTATTAGCCTCACGATAGCGAAAAGTTTGTGGGGACGGTTTCCGTCCACAAAACTTTTCAAGACAAGAGTTTAAAAAAGCGATCGGGAGTAAAAATTATGGCGGAAGTTTTGAGTACACCCCAATTTCAAGTATTAACTCACCAATATACTGGAGAGAAAACCGGAAGAATTTATTTTCCAGCTTTGTTTTTGGCAGAGTTTCACACAAGTGTTACTAAATGGTTGCAACAAAAGGAGATTATTTTCGGCGAGGCGGATGTAAAACAGTACGGGGATGGCTCATTTAGATTATATTTTCGGGTGAGTAATTGTTTGGAAGAGGAATATTTTCGGTTAGTAAATACCCTCATGGAGAAAGCTATGAATTGAAGTTTTGGAAATGAAGAGAAATGTCGATGTTGTTAAAATATCATTATTATTTTATTTAGTTGAGCGATACTCCCTCCGGGAGTGGCTTGTCGCCAACGCATACGAAGTTTGTTACGCTTATAGTACGATAGTTCTAGTTATAATTGATTCAAACTTCCCCTATTGCCAATCATCTCGGTATAATATTTGCGCCCCACAACCAAGCGAAAATGTCCAGTTCGTACAAAGTAAAACAGGAACCAAATAACGCCACTCCCAAGCAGGAATCAATCACGGGGGTGGTAGAACGTTTGACTTTCCATTCCGAGGAATCTGGTTACACGATCGCACGGTTACAGCGCCCAAGAGTATCAGAATTGACTACAATTGCTGGTAACTTTGCAGGCATCCAACCA
>NZ_JAYGHN010000076.1:0-11676 GCF_034931845.1 Calothrix sp. UHCC 0171 | reverse complement strand
TTATTCAATCCAATAGAACATACATCCGACCCAAGGCTTTTATGTCCAGCATTCGCTGCTTCCATTAAACCTGGTCCACCTCCTGTGATAATATCAAATCCCGATTTTGCTAATCCTTGGGCAATATTAAACACATCAATATATTCTGGGTCTTGTTGCTTGAGTCGTGCGGAACCAAAAATGGCTACTCGATAATGGGGTTTCATAGTGTTGTAATCTCCTTAAGAATTGTGATGATTTCTTCCGGATTTTGTCTTTGTGTATAATCGGGGTTAACAAAAGCATGGACAATTACACTATCAGTATTGACTACATAAGTTGCTGGTATGGGTAACTCAAAGGTTTCATCCCCATTGCTTGCAGGTAGATTAATACCAAATCCTTGATAAATGGGACGAAGTGCTTCTGGAATTGTAAATACTAAGCCAAATTGACGCGCAACCTGATTACCAATGTCACTTAATACTGCAAAAGTCAATTCATTTTTCTCAACTGTTGAAAGGGAATTATCCGGGGTTTGGGGTGAAATAGCCACTAATGTTCCCCCACAAGCCTTAATTTGCGGTAGTGCTTGCTGTAATGCTCGCAGTTCCAAATTACAATAGGGACACCATCCTCCCCGATAAAAGGAAATTACTAATAAACTTGATTTGAGTAGCTCGTGAATATTAACTAATTCAGCGATCGCATTTGGTAAGGCAAAACTTGGTATCCTGTCTCCTGCTTTCAGAGAATTATCGCTAATACCCGAATTGAGCAAATCGATGGCTGCTTGTTCCATCAATACTTTGACTTCTGCTGGCATTTGTGATTCCATTTGCACTGCTAAATTGACTAAATCTTCAGTTAAATTCATCAACAACTCCTAATTATTTGAGGAATGGGAAAACTATAATTATCTTAAGCTCGGAGAATCTTTTCTACCGCTTCTGCATAGAGTTTTTTTGGCTTTAACCCAGCAATTTTTTCTGCAACTTTCTCTCCTTGAAAAAGCACCACAGTGGGAGCGCTGCGTACACCTAATTCCATTACCAATTCTGGTTCTTCAGCCATATCGATTGTCGCCATATGTATTTCACTACTATGTTGATTGACTAGTTGTTCAAGAATTGGGGCAAGGGTTTTACAACCAGGGCAGTGAGGGACGACAAATTTAACTAAAATTGGATGAGGTGATTGTTGCTGCAACTGTTCTAGAGAATCCCGTCCTTGACTAAAAATTGAGTTGGTTAATTCTGACATTATTGTTTCTCCTTTGATTCAATTAATACTAAATTGATATATCGTTCAATTCTTGAAAAGAGATAGGATAAGCTAATTTGTTGAATAAATCCAAAATTCTTTAGCCTCCGAAAAACCACTGAGTTCCTGTAAGCAGATAATACACACCAGTTAAAATCAGGGCGACGCTACCAAAGCGAATAATTCCCTCAGAATGTTGCAACAACTTATTACTTTGTTTTGCCAATCCTGTAAATAAACTTGCCAGAAAAATTAATAGGGTATAACCAAGCGCATAACTAACCATTGTCAGCGTACCCAATATCTGCGAACCCGTAGCTGCTGCTGATGCTAACACCGCAAATAACACCGGACTTGCACAGGGGGAACTCACCAACGCAAAGGTCAAACCGACTCCGTATGGTCCAGCTTGGGGAAGATTTACATTCATCTGCGGTAAGGGAATATTTACCACACCCATTAACCACAGACCCATCACAGCCATGATTAAGCCGACAACAATATTAATATAGCCACGGTACTCCACCATTACGGCTCCCGCAAAGGAAGATACCAAGCCAAATAGACTTAAAATAGTCACCGCACCCAAAACAAACAAACCCGCTTTACTAAAAGCATCCCAACGGGATTTGATTTTGAGTGTACCGATATAGCTGAGATTGACAGGTAAAAGTGCGAGAATACAAGGAGATACAGATGCGATCGCACCACCTGCAAATGCTAATGGTAACAAGACAAAGGGATTGGCGGTATCCTGTTGATCAAACCATTGTTGGTAGCGGTTTTCGACAATGGAAATTAGCCTTTCTACTGGATGGCTGATTACAGGTCCGAGGGTAATAACTAAAATCAGGGATATTAACCCCAATCCACCATAAAACAGCCACTTTTTTGAGATTTTAGAACGTCGAGCAGGACTTGGCTCGGTGGATGATTGAGATATTTGTTTCATAATAATTTCCCTTGAGCCATGAAGAGATAGGGGCTAATTTTGGGCTAAAGCAGCATCAAGTATTTTGGTGTAGTCAGCTTTGTTGGGATTATTTTTAAACATGGTTAAAATATTTCCAGTTGCCGGGTCAACAATCGCTACTGTGCTGGTTTTACTCTTGTTAGCCTCCAGGAATTTACTTAAACCCAGTTTTTCAGCTTGAGCTTGTGTCTCTTGAACCTTAGCTTTATCGGTGACATCCAAGACGACAAAGTTAACCTTGTCTGCATAATCCTGTTTCAATTGGGACAAGGTGGGTGCAATGTTTTTACAACCAGCACACCAAGTTGCATATACATCTACTAAAACAGGTTTACCCTGAAGTTCTTGTGCAAGAGGTCCTCCCACGGAAGTTAATTTTTTACCAGCACAGGGGTCTTTCTTTCCAGCACAGGGGTCAGCTTGAGCAACTTCTGTAGTCGATGGTGCGGCTTGATTTTGGGAAATATTGTCTGATTTTGTGGTGGTGCAAGATACTGTCAAAACCAGGCTGCTTAAACACAGTAGACTGAGTAAAAATTTGCTATTTTTGAACATGATTGCTTCTTAATGGTTGTACGGCAAAATGTTTTTTCGAGATAACTCGAATTGCATCTATTTACTAAGACGACCGAAGAGCGCGATCGGATTTAATTCAACAAAAATTCTGTTTAACCAACCAAATAGGGGGTTTATACGGAATTGTTCTTTTGAAAACCTGAGAATCTTGCGATTGCTTCGTTCCTCGCAATGACAATATATAATTAATTATTAAGTTTCTTTAAAATCAAATATCCCCAGATAACACTAAATCCGATCGCCTTCTCCAGTCGTCATATTATATAGACGGCTTTTTTACGTGAAAATATCTCTGTGTGCGTTGTGGAGCGAGGTGATGACAGAAGAAATATGCAAAACGGACGACTGTATTAGTTTAGACATGGGTTAAAAATCGCATGGAGCCTAAACACCCCCAGTCAAATTTAACAGGGCTTACCGATGTGACCGATGAAGCTTTGTTTGTGGCGCTCAAAAATGGCGATGCTTCTGCATTAAGTGTTTTGTTTAATCGTCACGGTCGTTTGGTGTATGGATTAGCACTGAAGATTTTGGCAAATCCCCAGGAAGCGGAGGACTTAACCCAGGAAATTTTTCTGACACTGTGGCGAAAAGCATCTACTAATCCCGATTGTCGCTTTTTTGTCCGCTACTTAATCACGATAACGCGATCGCGTGCCATCGACAAAATTCGCGCTCGTACCAGACAACTCAAACTTGTGGAAAAAGTAGGAACTATGAGCAATGATACAACACCCGAACCGACACCCGTGGAACAGGTAAGCAATGCAGAGCGATCGCAACGGGTTAATCATGCTTTACACCAACTTCCAGACAAGCAACGTCGGGTAATTGAGCTAGCTTATAACCAGGGATTGAGTCAATCGGAAATTGCTAAACAACTGGATATTCCCCTTGGTACAGTCAAAACCAGCACCCGTCAAGGATTATTAAAACTCAAACAGATTTTACTAGATTCTGATTTATTGGCATATGAATAAATCTTTCGATTCTGAATATATCAAAAACTTGGCTGCGGGGTTTGTTGTGGATGACCTCACCCCGGAAGAAGCTGAGGAATTTAGGTTGTTACTTAATCAGCACCCCGAACTGATTACGGAAGTTGAGGATTTGCAGGAAGTTTTGCGACAGGTGGTAGATGGTTTCGTTGAGGTGGAACCACCCGCATATTTATTACCAAAAATTCTTTTGCAAGTTGAAGAAATGGCGTTACCGCGTCATATTTCCCAAACAGAACAATCAGAAAATATCGTCAATATTAATGATATTCCGGCTACACAAACCAATTATTTAGTAATACCAAAAATATCTCGACGATGGACACAAATTGCTGGTAGTATCGCCGCATTGTTTGTTGTAATTTTGGGTGTAGATTATTATCGATTACGGCAAAATTTAAGTGGTGCGATTACCGAAAATCAAAAATTACGCCAGGATTTTGCCCAAATTCAAGAGGTGAAAAATCTCCTGCAAAATTCCCAAACTCGTTTATTTACCTTTGAAGCAGTTAATTCTAAAAATAATATTCCAGATAACGCTTCGGGAAGCATAGTGATCAATTCCCAAAAACAAAAAGCAGTGATGGTGTTCCAAAATCTTCCCGCTCCACCTCCGGGAAATGTTTATCTACTGTGGACTATTGTGGCTGACAGAAAGTTTCCTTGTGGTCAAGTCAAACCCTATTCCTGGGGAACTGCTTCCTATGAGTTACCATTTACAGAGCAAATGTACCAAGAATTTTCCCACCCCAAATTTTCTGGTTTAATTGTCACATTAGAACAAGACCCTAATGTAGCTCGTCCTACGGGAACTGTAGTCATGCAAAGTTCGCAGATTTAAATCAATCACACGACTAATGATTTGAAAGTATTAAATTTGGCAATCATGTGCTGCTGAACATCGATTTATCGGAAAAACCAGACTAAAATAACTTTCAAACCTGTTAATATTTAAGAGCTTCCTGCTATAACTAAAAGCACGATCAAAAGTTTTTCGCACTACAGGTGACTGGATCAAATTCAAATCGCTGTTCGTAGTTTGTTTCGCCATACAAATTGAAGCTAATCGTCGGTTCTTCACCAAGTGCTTCAACACTGTGAATAGCATCTGGCATCAAGCTAATAATTTCTCCTGGAGTTAAAATAATTTCGCCAACTTTTTCAATACCCCCTTGATTATCAGTCCGTCTCCACAGTGTATTTTTTTCTTCTCCACTAATCAGTGCGACAACTCCCCAGGTAGCATGATTATGAATTGGTGATACTATTCCTGGCAACCATGCAACTGTCTGCACAGTCAAAGGAAAATCCGGTTCATCATAGAGTGTGAGTACCGACCAACCTGTTTCTGGATCGGGTTCAAGATATTCACCTTGCAACCATTCCGAACTGGTTAATAATTGCCGCACTAGTGGACAAATTGCTTGGAGCCGATCGCGATCGCTGTTAAATTTATAAAGGATATCTTCGATATCTGTTAAAAATCGATAGAGTCGATATTTTCTTGTCGATAATTCTAGATTATCTGCCGATTCTTCCCAGGGTTGACACTTGCCGTCATCTGTCACTAACCAATCTTGAGTTACCATATCTTTTCAAAACTCAACAATTATTACGCATATGGATAAATTTATGTCGAAAATATTTATGTCGAATATTGCTAATATAAACTAAATCCCTGAGAGCTTGCCTTCACATTTCTACACGTGCTTCAAAATACCGTCGATATAGCTCACAACTAGGTACAACCTGATTCCCATGCAGTTTTACCAAACCCATACTATGTAATTTAAATGCACTCAATTGTTCTAATTCAACAGGTTTTGATGATTTGATAACTTGTTCGTATGCTGCTGCTAATTGGGGATGTTCCTGTAGATTTCGTAAGTATCGATGTAGATGATTGCAATAAATACCGGCATCTGTTGCGGCAGTTTTAATTAACTGTTGTAAAGTCAAATTAGCAGATGCGAGATGGTATAAAGCTTGTTGTATTAGGTATGGATGTCCAGCGATAAGTTGCATCAGTTCTGATAATTCATTTTCAGATAAATTCAGTCCATAGCGTTGTTGTAAATCGACTATTTGTAAGAGATTAAATGCTTGCAATTCAATTGCTAAACCGACATTAAAGGGGGATTTGTTAATATCTAAGGGGATATAAACTTCTGTGGAATGGATGATAATTAGTCGGAGATTTTGCCAATGAGGATTACCACTATCCCCGTAGGCTGCTTCCTCATACCAAGAACGAAGTAAGGTAAAGAAATCATCGGCAATTTCTGGATGTAAAAATACTTCGTCAATGTCATCTAATGCTAATACTAAAATCCCATTCAGATTTGGTAGTAAACAGTCTTCAAAATAGGCGGTACAATTACTTTTACTGCCAAAGGTATCACTCCAGTATTCTCCGACTTGATAGGGCAGTTGTAATTTGCGGGTAATAGAGGTACAAAACCACCGTAAAAATTTATCTAAGTCGTTAAAAATGCTGCGTTCTGCTCGTTGTAAACTGAGTGCAACTGTATTGACTTGATTCTGTTGTTTGGCATGGGCTAAAATTCTTACCATCAAGGATGTTTTACCCATTTGACTGGGTGCTTTAATGCGAATTAATGCTCCTGGTCTGGTAATCTCTTCATAACAGCGTGATTCTACCCCTGGACGCTCAATGTATAAGGGTGATTCTAATGCGATTAACCCTACTGGTGCTTCTAATTCTGTCTGTTTAGATGGGGGGGATGGTAAATAGGATATTGCTGATGTTTCTTTCATCCCTTCAGATTCGGCAAATGCTCGTTGTGCTAAAACTGCCATTAAATTATTTTTACTAACTTTTTCCCCTAAACTTACAGACAGAATTTGCCACAGTTTCGGACCTACATCATGTTTAATATATTCAGGAGCATAACCGCAATCGTCTGCTATTTTGTCATATTTTTGTCCTGATAATGCCCCTTTGAGAACAGCTATTTCAATATTTTTCAGGTGTCTTTGCATTTTGCCAAAGACTGCTGCATCTGCTATTTTTAGAGCTAATTCAAAGGCGATCGCGTCTTCTTTCATAATTTCGATCATAGCTATCCCTCCATTTTTTATAAAAACAATTAACTTAAATTAAAATTTCTTCATGTAGCCGAGATTTTTGGATAACATTATCTACAAATTTGTGTAAGAGATGGGTAAAATAATGGTCAGGGTATTGCAAAGAAAAAATCCCCTTGCTACCTAATTCTGCCATTTCTGGGGAGAGTGGGAAAATACCTGATACTGGAAAATTATAGTTTTTTTCGACTTTTTGCTGGAGTTCATCCCAGTCTATATTTATCGGTGTTTTATTGATAGTCATCATTATATTTTTCAGTTGTAACTGACGGGCGATATTCACCGTTACATCAGTTCCTTGAAAGTCCTGGCGGTCTGGACGTAAAATTATAATTAATAGGTTAGATATGGCTATAGATAATAAAGTTTCTCGACTTAAACCGGGGTGGGTATCAATAAATAAATAGTCTAAATTAAGCTCTTGAATTAATTGCCGAAATCCACTATTGAGCAGACTCACATTGTAGCCTTCGCTGAGAATTTTGGCGATATCTTCAGGATTGATACTGGCAGGAATTAAGAAAAGCTGACCTTTTTGCTGATTTAGAATATAATCACTAATATCGTAGGCAGCCTCAGTGATGGAAATACGATTCCACAAATAGTCGTTTAAGGTTTGTCTCTGATTATCAATATTAAATAAGGCATGGATACCAGGTGATTGTAAGTCAGTATCAACTATTGCTACTCGCTTTCCTTGGAGTGCAATTAATACTGCTAAATTGGCTATCAGGTTTGATTTACCAGTTCCACCCCGAAAGGAATGTATCGAGATAATTTTAGACATAATGTTTTTCATACCAGAATTGACATTCCTAGTAGTCCATTACTCTAAAAAACAGAAATGATTGAAAACTGGAACAGATGAGATGAACCACTAGCTAGTTTACTAGTATGGTGCGATCGCCCTACCTCCTGAAAGATCAGTTTTGCTGTGCTGATGGATTTGAAAAGTGACCTTGACAAAACTGCATTTTTGTGAACTATACATTCGAGTAGATTTTTTGATGTGAACTGTAAGTTTTTCTTTCTGGATTGGGCGAAACTATTGCTAAAACAAAGCGATCGCTCGATTGTGGGTTTAGCAGTCACAGCCATTTGAGCAAACAGTTTCGCCAATTTACAGGGACAACACCAATAAGTGCGATGAAATAAGTGCGATGAAATTAGTGCCAGCCCATAAGATTAATTTTTGTTTGCTTTTACATCAATCGGTGTCGAAATATGAGATAGCTTGACAAGCCACTTGCCCTCCAGCTTAAAAATTAGTAATTATGGAAACTAAAATATCTGGATTTGCGTATTTACATTGAGAAAAAAGCTGGTTTTTACTTTTAGTGTTAGTAAATAAGTTTGCATTTAAATACTGAGATTGGATATAAAAATTCCAGATATGGCTTTCAGTCAAGCTATGGGACTTGCAATTAAATAATATACCGATATACCAATCAGATTGAAACTGGGTAAAGATTACAGCGAATGTGTTGATGAAGTGACGACTTCCGCATCAGGGGATATGTGGGAAATGCGGATCAAGAGTTTATCCAGGATTAGCTGGGGAATATTCCCCAAATTGCCAACGTAAAGGTGTAGCATTTTTAGTTTCTAATACCTGTTCAATTTCAAACTCAACTAAACGCTCTGCTCCTGTAAATTCATTTAATCTGTCTGCATCCCAAATCACTTTTGCTTTCCCAGTAATTTGCAAGATATTACCTGTTTGAAAATCGATAAATAATAACCCTGCGTGGGGATTTATCAGTAAATTCCCGAAGGTTTGAAACATATTATTTCCCGCATAATCAGGGAATAATAATTGGCGATGATTTAAGACTTGAATAAATCCCGGAAATCCTCCTCGATGGGAAGCATCTGTACCACTTTGGGGATGAAAACTAGCAATGAAAAATGTGTCTGCTTGGGTTATCCAATTTTGATGTTTTACGCTTAAAGTTTCTCTAGTAAAAGTTTGTGATTGTTCTCTGGATTCAGTTACTGCTTTTTCGATGTGACGGGTTTGGATGTATTTGGGACAGTTAAAAAATGTCTGAACAACGTGTATTTTTATACCATTTAAGTCTAACTCAGCTTTGCCATTGAAGCGCGATCGCCTACGATTTGATAAGTCAATCACTAATAAACCAATATTTTGGTTGTGGTGCAGATTTTGGTACAGTGGGTCAGTGGGTGTAAGACTAGCATCTAAACTGATTTGTAGGGTCTGTTGGTTTAAAACTTGGATAAAACCAGGTTGTCCTGTTAATAAAGATGCCCAGACTTGACCATGTATATCAACTGTACTGGCGATCGCTAATTGTTGCGTGGGTAGAAATTCCTGTGCTGCTGGTTTAATCAAGTTGCTGATTACACTACACAGCTTTTGTGCTTCTTCCCGTTTCCCTGCTTGGGTCTGGACTGCGATTTCTCCGGAATGGAAAGACATGGGAATTTTGGATTTTGTGGATAGTTGCGCTTAGTTTTATGGTTTCAGCAAAATTTTCAAGATGGATTTGGGATGGGTGAGTGTGAGTATTATTGTCAATTTTCGATGATGTCACCTGAGTGACTCCAGATCAGTTTGGCGATCGCTTCAACAAATGAAACTGATCTAGGCAAATTTTTATGAATGTGCTATTGCAATTCCGGTTTGAGTTCTGGGATATTTATACTAAGTTCAAACGGATTTAATTGACTGGGTTCTCCGTCAGCAGCCAACTATCAACGCATTGAGTACACAACTTAAATGCGGAACAGCTGAATCAGAAAGTTTTGCAAGTACAGGGTTATCGTAAATAGTGGCAACTCTCAAAGCTTCGACCGTCGGAATCACGATTATCAAGCAAGCTAGAATTGCTTCCTGTTGGTCTGTGGATGATTTTCGCTGGTTAGAGTCAGCAAGTGAGGTTTTGGGTGTTTCTTGGCAAGAACAAGGTGTTCTGGCTGTAGGGATTTCCGAGGGGACTTGGAAAAGATTTCTAGCTGGGAAAAATCCCATTAATGCTCAAGCTTTTAAAGCTTATTGTCAGGTTTTGGGGTTGAATTGGCAAGAGGTTGCAGAAAATAAGCCAGAAAAACTAGTTTCTCCTTCCTCCCCTCTCCCTCTCTCCCCCACTCCTATTACAGATTGGGGTGATGCTCCCGATGTGTCAATTTTTTATGGTCGCCAGGGGGAAATACGGAAAGTCCAGGAATGGGTGGTGCAAGCAAAGTGTCGTTTAATCACCTTGTTGGGGATGGGGGGAATTGGAAAAACGACGCTTTCGGTCAAATTGGGGCAAGAAGTAATTAAAATGTCGGATTTTGGCTGTTTAATTTGGCGAAGTCTGCGGAATGCACCACCAATTGAAGATATTTTGGCAGAATTAATTCAGTTTTTGTCGGGACAACAGGAAAGCAGTTTACCTAGTAGTTTGAATGGCAAAATTTCCCTGTTATTAAAATTTTTGCGTTCTCGACGCTGTTTAGTGATTTTAGATAATGTGGAGTCAATTTTACAAGCAGGCGATCGCACGGGTAAGTATCAAGCGGGATATGAGGGGTATGGGGAATTATTAAGATGTGTAGCGGAAACTTTCCATCAAAGTTGTTTAATTCTCACTTCTAGGGAAAAACCCCAAGGTTTAGCAAGGTATGAAGGGGAAAGTTTACCTGTGCGTTCTTTACAATTAACAGGTTTAACGGAAACAGAAGGACGGGAATTATTTGCTCTTAAGGGTCAGTTTAGGGCTTCAGAGGTAGAATGGCAAGCTTTAATTTCTCAGTATGGTGGTAATCCTCTGGCTTTAAAGATTGTTGCGTCTTCTATTCACGATTTTTTTGATAGTGATGTTTGCCAATTTTTAGAAATTTCCCAAGAAAGTACGTTTATTTTTGATGATATTCGAGACTTACTTAATCAACAGTTCTATCGTCTGACAAAGTTAGAACAAACAATCATGTTTTGGGTGGCAATTAATCGTGAACCGATTTCTTTATCGGAGTTACAAACAGATTTTGTGAGTTATATTTACCCCAGTGATTTATTAGAATCTCTTTCTTCTTTGCAAAGACGTTCTTTTTTAGAAAAAACCAGTGGTGGTTTTACTCAGCAACCTGTAGTGATGGAATATGTGATTAATCAAATTATCGAGAAAATATCTGAGGAAATAGTTAATCAAGACATTTGTTTGTTTGCAAGTCATGCTTTGATGAAAGCACAGGCTAAAGATTATGTTCGGGAAACTCAAATCAATCTGATTTTGCAACCTGTAATTAATCAATTAATAAATCAACTGGGGAGTTTAGAAAATATTGCTAATTGTCTTCAGGAAGTTCTTAGCAGTTTACAAGGAAAAACACGAACAGAAACCGGGTATATCGGTGGTAATTCCGTGAATTTATTACACCAAGCCCAAATTGATATGAGCGGCTGGGATTTTTCGGATTTAACATTATGGCAAGCATACCTACAAGGTGTACATTTGCATGATGTGAATTTTTCTAATTCCGATTTATCTCGTTGTGTATTTACAGAAACTTTAGGTAATATTTTATCTGCTACCTTTAGTCCAGATGGAAAGCTTTTAGCAACCTGTGATACTGATTGTAATGTGCGGATTTGGGAAGTAAAAACAGGTAAGTTACTATTAATTTGTCAAGGTCATAATAACTGGGTTCGCTTTGTCACTTTTAATCCCGATGGGAAAATGTTAGCAAGCTGTGGTGCTGACCAGCAAATTAAATTATGGAACGTTAGCGATGGTATTTGCATTAAAACCCTCACTGGACACCATCATGAAA
>NZ_JAYGHN010000075.1:7379-11827 GCF_034931845.1 Calothrix sp. UHCC 0171 | reverse complement strand
AAACATATATGGGTCGATTATATATTCTGGTAACGGAAGACAGTCAACTACTCAATGTCGGAATTAAAAAAGAGTGGTTTCTTGCACATGCATTGCTCGATAGCTTAATTTGCGGACATATCAATATCCAGGGAGAGTGGAGTTTATCACCATATCGAAGTTTAGAACCAAGTTTTGAATATTGTGAACGCAACCAAATATTTGACCAAGTTTTTAGTTCTGAGTTTGTCTGTGAAATAGCTCATTTACGGCAAGAGGAAATTATCAATATATCTGAAATAATTAAAAGTTCTGACGATTCTAATAATGGTCAAGATGATAATACAAATTCTTCTTCTGAAATTCGCACTAATAAAACAATCGGAAATATCACAATTAATCCCGACAATCTCAATATATTGAATGATTTAATTTTGCGTTCTTCTCTAAATGAATTAGTAGCCGAAGAACAAGAAGACAAAATAGACGAATTACAACGAGAAACAGCATCCAAATTAGACGAAGATAAATTAGTATTTCTCCAAATGGATTTAATCGAGCAAATTGAAGACGAGTACAAACAACACCTAAAGACAGAATTTATTTTTCCCCCTTTTGGCAATGTCAAGGTACATGAAGAAGAGAATTATTTTGTGCTATCAGATTCGGAAGATGGACATAGTATTTTTATCGCAACTTTTGATGATGAAATTATTCAAGGTTTGAGCGAATACGATGCCATCCAAGTAGAAGTAATTATTAACCAACTCGACAGAGAAAGCGATCGCACAATTCAAAGTATTGGTCTACAAGAAAAGGACGATCAGGAAAATCAAACTGAACCAGCGAAAATTCAACCGCAACTGGGAATGGAATATGGTACATAGTTTGCGACAAGCCAAAAATGAAAGCTATTTGAATCGGTTATTGGAAGGGAAAGATGCAGATTTTCAAAGACGAGTTTTAGCAGTTGCAGTCGAACACGGACTATCTACGAGCGACCCTTTATTTTTGATGATGTTAGCAACGGGACAATTGCAAGTATTACTGGAAGACAAACCCAACGAGTTAGATAATCTCTTTAAACGTTGGTCAGAATCGATTTATGACCATTTGGAAAAAGCAAAGCGAACTGCTGTTCTTGGTCAAGAAGTGGAAGTTCGCAAGATGGTAGACCGATTAATTGCACATAGCGAATCCAAAGAGCGAAGTCGTCTCAGAGTAATGTTACCCGCGATGGGGCTATTGTTAGCAGCGACTGGATTTGGTGTTTTGACAGGGGTATCACTTCCTGTTTTTTTAGATGGAGGATATGCATCGGGAAAACCCAAATCGCTAACAGTAAAAGAAGTAGAAAATTTGCGATGGCTAAAAAGTACAACCGGTCAATTAGCAAGAAATATCATTACTTGGAATTCCGAAAGTTTGAGCAATTTAAACTGTGCCAAGAATTCCGAACAAAGGGCTGTAGTTAGTATTGAAAAAGGTGAAAGTATTGCTCGTAAAAGGGATTATTGTTTGCTACGAGTTAAACCTCCTTGATGATAAAGAGGGAGTGAAAGAGTGGGGAAGAGAGAGAAATTGATGACAACAAAGTAGTTAACAATGAAAATATCAAATTTTGATGGACGAAACAATAAGTTTTGGTCAGTGCAAGCAAGTAGTGCAGTATCAGAAAATAGGTTGTCACTTCAATCTATAGAATCAGAATCTCAAGATAGTGAGAAAATTCGTTTAGTTATTATCGAAGACCACGAATTGACGCTAATTGGTATCAAAACTAGCTTGGGACGAAATCAAAAAATTGTCGTTGTGGGAGATGCTGTTAATGGTAAGAATGGCTTGAGGTTATTGAGGCAATTACAGCCGGATGTCGCGATTATTGATATTGGTTTACCCGATAGAGATGGTATCGAAGTTACTAGGGAAATCAAAAAGAGCAATCCTGACATAAAAGTGATTATCCTGACATTATGCGATCGCCCAGAAACAATACTGAGTGCATTTGCTGCGGGTGCTGATGCTTATTGTCTGAAGAATATAGGATTTGAGAGACTGACTGAGGTTATATATTTGACTAAATCTGGTCAGACTTGGATTGACCCAGTGATCGCACGTTTTGTGATTGAAAAAGCACAGCGCAGTTCTCGGCTTCTGTTAAAATCTGCATCTTCCGATATGGATGAGATTGATGAAGAAATGTTGAACTTATATCCCCTGACTGAAAGGGAATTGGAGATATTGCAGCTAATTGTGGACGGGAATAAAAATACCGAGATTGCAAGCAAACTTTACATCACAGTTGGAACTGTTAAGTCCCACATTCACAATATTCTCATGAAAATTGGTGCAGATGACCGCACCCAAGCTGCGGTTCGTGCTGTGCGTTATGGTTTGTCAGATTAGTCAGATTTTACGGTTTTTAGAGTGCAAACCTAGAAACATCAAAATTGTCTGTAAGCTTTGCATTATAAGGGTTTGATACTGCAAACCTAAAACTTTAAATCAGAGATTGAAACTCGTTAGCGTTAGCCAAAAATCTACTTTGACCAAATCGAATTAGGAGTATTTTGAACCATGAATCAACTTGTCATCAATGATGTTATCAATCAGGTACAGCAAGAAATTGAAATCGATAATTTCGGCAAGGGGAAAGCAAGTATTCGAGCAACAGCAAGACTAGCTGGAGTTGATGACAAATCCCTGAGAGCGGCTTTTACAAGTGCGGAACAGTCGCCTTCTCCATTGGCTACAAAGCTTATGGAGCATGGATTTGATGCTGAGGAGCAGAAATCATGGTCAGTACAATTCGCAATTCGCGGTTCGCAATTTGCAGTTAAGACCCCACGGATGTAGCTTGCTTCCCGCAGGGTATCCGGGGGCTTGAACTCCTTCCCTAAAATATGGCGACAGATGTAAATTCTAAAAACCTTGCTATATCTAGCTTTCTTAATTGCGAATTGCGAATTACGAATTGTGAATTGATATAAGGCTTATCCCCAACTCAAACCCCAAATGGAAACAGTTAAACAATTATTGCCAACTCCCGTACAAGATGAGTTATTAACTGTTACGAATCTTGCCAAGTTGTATACAGAATCAAAATGTAAGAAATTGAGCCAAAATAACACTAATCACGGTAATGCAAAGGCGATGAATGAAATTTTGATCGATCGGGGAATGCAAATTAGAAACCCAAATCCCGATGCGAAGAAAAACGGACAACCTTTGTATTTACCGACTGAGTTTGGTAAACAGTATAGTAAAGTTGTGTTGCAGGAGGCGAGAGCAAGTAATAAAACTATTCAGCAATTGCGATGGTTTCCATCTGTGTTGGATGTGATCTGAGAATATAGGTTTAATCCTGCGAACCTAGAAGTATGAAAATTGGCTATAAGATATGTGGTATAGGAGTTTGAAGGTGCAAACCTGAATGAGTAAAACTCTTATCCCATTGTTTTTTGAAAATAGCGTCTGCGAACCAGGATTTTTCCCCGAATAATCCTTCAAATGCTTAAAAAGAAAGGCTTTCATTGGATATCGGAATCCCGATTTCTAAAAATGGGAGATACTTTTTATTAATTACCACTGCGGAACTGGAAACCAAAAAAATCGTTGTATGACTTGTCCAGCTTAAGTTTTAACTGCGGAACAAAACTGTTGCTAGCAATAAAAGTTTCAACTACTCCCTCTGTAAATTCTTCGATGCTGCTTTGAGGAATTTTTGACTCGACTCCACCCCTAATATTTCAAAACTTCCCTTCTCTTCCTCTGTAAACTTACATACATGTACAGCTTCCCATCTCCGTAGTTTGTACAAAGTCCCCCGATTCCCAATCTCATCCACAACCCGCAACATTTCCGACGGTTCGTGATAAATAACCCGATATTTCCCGTCCCCAAAAGTCGCTGTTTGCATTTCCTCACCAGCATTTGCAGGATTATCTTTCAAACACGCGATCGCCTGCTTCAACATCTGCTTTTCCCACTTCTCTCGTTGAACTGGTTCGGTTTGAGATACATGTGGTGCAATGCGATCGCTTACTTTCTCATCAAATTTAATTTTCTTCTCCCCAACCACAGCCTCTTTCTTCGTCCAAAATTGAGGATATCTAACCGTTTCCGGGTCAACTTTAATATGAGCGATCGTTGCTGGTGAGGATTCTAATTTTCCTTGAAATTGAAACCCATCAACTTTAATACTCCTTGTCTTCAATCTCTCGCTCAACAATTGAAAAGATTCTTTATCAACCACACCTAAGGGTTTATCTTCAATAAAAGCAAGAGGTGCTAACGCTTTACCATTGCCAGCAATTTTAATTGTAATTGCCCCATCTTCCCCTTGCCATTCCCTTTCTGGAAACGCATATTTTCTCAACTGTCCTACTTTTAATTGATTTCCTTGGGTACTAGTAATAATCACCGATGCGCTGGGTGGAGAAGTAATGTCTGCGGAAAAAGATGTACCG
>NZ_JAYGHN010000075.1:0-7298 GCF_034931845.1 Calothrix sp. UHCC 0171 | reverse complement strand
AGCGTTTATTTTGTGTCGGATTTGTAGGGTCAGGTAATTGCTCGATATGACATTCAACTTTTTCTCCCACCCATTTACGTCCCAAATGCTCGTTGCTGGGTTTATGGGTTCCAACTACTGCAAATTCGGCAAATTGCAGCTTGTCCAGTCTTCCAACTAATTCATCTCCAAATATTGCAAAAGCAGCCGATGTTTTCTTAAAACCCCGTTCCGCATCTTCTTTACTCGCTGTGGAAACTTGCCACATAGCTGCTGCAACTGCTTCTTTTTCAGAATCGGGGATGGTTTCCCTGATTGCGATCGCATACTCCCTTACTTGTTTAAAAGCTGCCCGAACTTGGCTAGTTGCGAATCCCGATACAATTTCTTTCTCCAGGTTCCTAAACTCAGTAAATGGCTTGATTTCACCTTGTAATTGCTGTAAACAATCTTCCGAGATATAACCCAAATGCCGAGTTTTTGGTTGACCATTACTTTGTAATTTGGGCTTTCCTTCTGCATCGAATACGGGAGCGATCGCAATCCATTTATTCTGATTTTTACTGTAGGGACTTTTATTCTCAACAACCTTAATATCAAGTTTTCGGTCATCAAAAAGATTGGGATGCTTTTTCTCTGCTAAACCAATAATTTCGATTTGCTGTCCTTGGAAATTAGTCGCGATTATTTTCAAACCAGGAGATTGTTCTACTTCTCGACTGATTGCGATCGCTCGGTGAATTAACGAGTCATATATTTTTTTAATTTGAACCGCACTTGCTTTTTGTGCTGGTGTAAATTCGACTCCTTTAAATAAATCCTGGAACTGTTGGGTCGAACGTGCGGTTATTGCACTTTCAGCAAAAGCATCATTGGTCATTCTTGCCATCATATCGATCGCACCATGACCGTTAATATTTATTTCCCGTTTTGTATACACATCTCCCGATTTTCTTTCTTCAACCCAAGGTGCAACATCAAAGCTTTTAATAATTGTATTGCAAGCATTAACAACTTCTGGATTGGAACGATTAGCACTTTTACCCCGGTCAACTTCGATTTGTAATTCTCCTCCCAAGGCTCCCACAACATCATGATAGAACTTACCGATTTTTTCTAATATTTTCTGAATATCGAGTTTCGGGATTATTAGATGTTGGTCTTGTTGTTGATACGATTGTGGGCATAATTGAGAGAGTTCGATGATTTGGAGACGCAGGTTGTTTGGATACTTAACAGAGCCAAAACTTTGATTTTCTGCGTTTAACATTTCCACCGCAGCGCAGGAAATATCCCGAATAAATTTCCCTGCTTCCTCATTTGGAATTGAGACACATTCATTTTCCAGCGCAATTCCCTTCATACATAAATTGGCAACCATACCAATTTTATTTTCCATCGCATCGAGGGCTATTTGTTCAAAAGAACCTATATATGCTTGCTTTTCCGGTTTAATGATTTCTGCGTAACGATTCTCTGGAATTTGCTTTTGCTTAATCTCGGCTGCGGTGTGTGGGAATTTTGAGGCTAATGCGATCGCCATCCTATCTCCATCACAATCGGACAGCGAATGCTTTAACCCCTGGGGTGACATCTTGATAGTTCCAGCGTCATACGGTTCGTTGGGTAAATGACGGTTGATATAAACATCAACGGTATTGGAGTTTGCAGTCGGACCACGATAAACAATTAATTCTGCACCGTCTGAAAATTTAGGGTAACAAACCTCGTTTGCAGCTAAATCATGACAAGTTTGTGCCATTGCAGAGTCAAATTTAATAAACCTCCCCGTCGCGCAATCCATATATTGTTCGCGCAAATACTCCTTGAGTTTATCTATAATTTTGGGATGTTCTAATAATTGATAATGCCCTTCTAAGTCTGCCCTGAGAATGCGATAAATTAAATTGTGCTCATTATTATTATTTGATGAAAACATCTCATCAATTTGATTTTCAATATCTCCCAAACCCAAACTATCAAAATCAATAAAATCCTCACCTCTCATTTGAGATTGTATTTGATTTTTATATCGAGCATCCATTGAATTCACATAATCTTGAGCAACTTTCCGAGGGTCATTGGCAATATCTTTAAGTTCTTCTAAACGTCTTTCCAATAGGGGAAGAACATCATTTTTAACCCCATTGGGAAAAGAATTCCAAAATTGAGCGCCAGTCGAAGTGATACCGTAATAAGCATCAGTTTTATTCCCAATTCCCATCGTCATTATGTATTCCCCCGGTTGAAGAGGAGCGGGAGAGTGAGGGATGGGGGCAGTGGGAGAGTTTAGAGGTAGGGAATATTTATCAACTGTATTATCTGTTTCTCTCGATGTAATTTTCCCACGCTCTCCCAATACCTCGCTCTCTCGCTCCCCCACACTTCGTCCCTTCAATTGGTCAGTGGAAATTATTAAATCGTAACCATTTCCGACATTCCTTAAATCTCGTGGTGCGAATGTACCTTTTCCCAATTGCCAATTTTTAATTAGTGCTTTATTTCCATCATCTACATCTAACCCGGTACATCTTTCTTTAATACCAAAACGAGTTTGAAATGGTGTTGCTTCTTTATTTCCTAATGATGCATGAAGTCTAATATCAATCTTGCCATCACCATCACCAACTAATGCGATCGCATCCGAATTCGACATCACCCCACCATTGTCTCCAGTTTTGGCATCGATGACCAAAACTCGTAGATTCTCCTGTTCCGAAAAACTTTTGCAAGGTGTGAACAAGTTAGAACCGTATGCTGCGCCAAAATGAGGTTGGTCAAATAGCTTTTCGCGTAACCTTTCATCCATAAAATAAAAACGGCGATCGGCTGCAAATTCCAGGGTTAATCCTTGGGAAGTAAATTGCTTCAAATCTTCTTCCGTCGTCAAGCCTTGATATACAACTCCCAATTTAAACGTAGCGTTGGGTGCAAAATATTCAGCCAAACAATGTTCAATCCTTTCGATCATTGGCTCACCATTCACGACGATTGGTTTACCCGTTTTCGTACAGAAGTGTTCGAGATAAATTGCCATAAACCAGGTTAATTCATCATTTATCTTCCAATCTATGGATTTATAAGTTGATGAATAGTAGGTCTTTGGTTAATAATTTGACTATCACTAAGGATGTAAAATTACATCTCACCGTCTGATTATTGTATGATTAAATATATTGGTATATTTGTATTTTTGAGGAAATAAATTAATGGATAATATCAACCCAATCATATTCAAAACTTCAATCTGGGATACCGATAATTTGGGAGACTTAATTGCAGAGGGTGTTATAGATTGCGATGATTTATCATTGCGTGCCGTTGCCGAATCTCAAAGAGAGGAATATTTACGTTTATCGCGAGAATGGGATGAGAAAATGGAAGATTATTGGAATTGCACTGATTTGGAAGAAGTTAAGAAACAATGGCAGTCCTCCACAGAACCAGAAGTTTTTTAAAGCAAAATAGTAGACAGATTTATACTGAGTAATCTGTCTACTGTTATTCAGTTTTGATGTGGTCAGATTAGTCTGTGATCGCTTTCTATTTTAATGCTTCTACTATTTCGTTCAACACTCGTGATACTTGCTGTAGTTTGGTTTTGAGTTTGGTTTATATGTGCGTTGGCGTTCGCCACTCCCCTTGGGAGTATTGCAAAACAGCTACCTTCTCGTATCTCCCGTCAACTTTATTGGCAATACCCAAACGTCTTGCCGCAGTCCGAATCCTAGTTTTTGGTAAATTCTGTATCAGCGTTTCAAGTGATTCTGTGTCAATTTCATCGTTACTATTCGTGACAACATATTCTGATTTGGGAGCATGAAGCTGTTTTACTACAGGTTTCAAATTTGGGCGTTGCTGATTCATGGGATGATTTAGCTTAATTTTGAACGAAATACTAGTAGTTTCAGCCTCGAGTTCATCCCGCATTTATGCAACGCCGAGTACGGGAATCCGACTTAGTTCTTTGGTTCACAGAAGTCAACAAAATTGTTAAGTTTAGTTACATAGATGAAAAACAACTGCCTAAATCAAGGATAGACTTATGAAAAATGCTAACAACACCAATGAAGCTAAATTTGGTTTTACTCAATCTGCGGAACAGCTTAATGGTCGCCTAGCGATGATTGGCTTTATTGCTCTGATTATTAGAGAAGTAGTTACTGGACATGGTTCTTTGGGATTTTTGACTGGTCTTTAATCTAAATACCCCTCAGATATTCCTAAAAGCCAATTGTAGAGACAAGATTAGTTTTATCTCTACGCAGCTAGATTAATACCAGAATTCTTAGAGTAAGCCACAAAATGAGTGTTCCTGTGTTGTCATCCTATGGCTTGCTTCTCATAGAGTAGCGCGTACGTTCCACCTAAGCGGCTTCTGTAAGTAACAAGGTACTGAATGACTTAAGAGCATTTCTTTCAGTGGAGTTATCTTATAGTAATTCCCATGTTTGCGAAGTAAATTAGTAAAAAACTAACCGCAGATAGAAGAAGATGTAGAGGCTACTGTGCGAGAAGTCTCGCTTCGCGCGTCTAATGCGGCTTCCCACAGGGTCGGCGGATAGATGCAGAGAAGTTTCTGCTTAAGTAGATCGGGAAACAATAAGTGGTTAATCTCATCAGTCTTTAATTAAGTTGTTTTACTTCACTTCACCAGAAATCATTTTTTACGTTCTTTAACATTTTAATGGAAGCGATTACACAATTAGTTAGCTTTTTAAAAGATGATCTGAATATTTCAGTTGGAGCGATTTCTTTGGGTTTGCGATATTGCGAGCAAAACCCAAATTTTCTACCCATTACACTTTGGCAGTATGGTTTAGTGACTCTAGATCAATTATCTGAGATTTTTGATTGGTTAGAAAAAGTATAATTCATTTTCTTGATTTTACTTAGATAAATTGCATGATTAATGTTTGAAATCAATCTTTATTGGTGACATAGATGTCAATTAAACAACAACCAAAACAACCTCGCGGACGTATCATTGCCAACATTCTACTAGTAGTATCTGGATTGTTCCTGCTATTAAATTTGATATTACCTAGTATATTCCCCTCTGGACCTGCTGGTGTTCCCTACAGCCTATTCATTCACCAGGTACAAGAAGGAGAAGTGGATCGGGTTTCGGTAGGACAAAATCAAATTCGCTACCAATTAAAAAGCGAGAATGGGGAAGCAGGTAGTGTATTCGTCACAACTCCCATATTTGATTTGGAATTACCAAAACTTCTAGAATCTAAAGGTGTGGAATTTGCGGCAACACCTCCACCCAAAAATACTTGGTTTTCGACTGTAATTAATTGGGTGGTTCCACCATTAATTTTTGTTGGCATTTGGCAGTTTTTTATGTCTCGTGGTGGTGGCGGTGGTCCCCAAGGTATGCTTTCAATTGGTAAAAGTAAAGCGAAAGTTTATGTAGAAGGGGAATCTGCAAAAATTACCTTTGCTGATGTTGCTGGGGTTGAAGAAGCTAAAACCGAGTTAGTGGAAGTTGTAGATTTCCTGAAAAGTCCCGCCCGTTTCACGGAAATTGGTGCGAGAATTCCCAAAGGTGTGTTGTTAGTGGGACCTCCCGGTACAGGTAAAACCTTATTAGCGAAAGCAGTAGCTGGAGAAGCAGGAGTACCATTTTTCAGTATCTCTGGTTCAGAATTTGTAGAATTATTTGTTGGTGTAGGTTCTTCACGGGTAAGAGATTTATTCGACCAGGCAAAAAAACAAGCTCCCTGCATTATATTCATTGATGAATTGGATGCCATAGGTAAATCTCGTAGCAGCAATGGCTTCTATGGTGGTAACGATGAGCGGGAACAAACCCTTAACCAATTATTGACCGAAATGGATGGTTTTGCTGCTGGGGGTGCTACGGTGATTGTTTTAGCTGCCACCAACCGTCCAGAAACCCTCGATCCAGCTTTATTACGTCCTGGTCGTTTTGACCGTCAAGTGTTAGTAGATCGTCCCGATTTATCAGGACGGGAGGCGATTCTCAAAATTCACTCCCTGAAGGTAAAATTAGGGAAAGATGTAAACTTGAAAGCGATCGCAACTCGGACTCCTGGTTTTGCGGGGGCAGATTTGGCAAACTTGGTGAATGAAGCAGCTTTATTAGCGGCAAGAAACAAGCGGGAAACCGTTGCTCAAGAAGACTTTGCAGAAGCGATTGAGCGGGTTGTAGCTGGGTTGGAGAAAAAGAGCCGGGTATTGAATGAGACAGAGAAAAAGATTGTTGCTTATCATGAAGTTGGTCACGCAATGGTCGGTGCATTAATGCCTGGAAGCGGTCGTGTGGAAAAGATTTCGATTATTCCCCGTGGCATGGCTGCATTAGGTTATACATTACAGTTGCCAACTGAAGACCGTTTCTTGATGAATGAGGAAGAGTTACGGGGACAAATTGCCACTTTGTTAGGTGGGCGATCGGCGGAGGAGATTATATTTGGTAGTATTACTACTGGAGCTGCCAACGATTTGCAGAGAGCAACAGATTTGGCTGAACGGATGGTGACTACCTACGGAATGAGCAAAGTCTTGGGACCATTAGCATACCAGCAAGGACAGCAAGCAATGTTCTTAGGGAATGGTGGTAATAATCCCCGGAGAATGGTGAGTGAGGATACGGCAAAAGCAATTGATAGCGAAGTTAAAGAGATTGTGGAAACTGCCCACGAACATGCTTTGGAAATTCTCAAACAAAATCGAGATTTGCTCGAGGAAATTGCAGTCCAATTGCTAGAAACAGAAGTAATTGAAGGGGATAAATTACATAGTTTGTTGGGTCAAATCCAACCTCTGGCTAAGTAGTACGATAATTTACAGAATACTTTAAATTTAGAGAGGCGCGATCGCGCCTCTTTCGTTATTCATAGTTATTGACGTTGCATCATGGGGATTCACAAAATTCCGAGTTTTAGCCGCAGGCATAAGCGAACAGCAGGAAAATATCAGGGATACAAATGAGGAAAATTCAGCTTAGAGCTTAAGCGAACCGTATTGTAATATCTCCTATGAGCAACTTGAGGTGGATGCTGGTATTTCACATTTTTAGCCCGTGAGGGGTATTGAAAATCTTTGTAGCCTTTATTGTTGCACGATAACAGATAAATCAATTTGTGATTCACAGATACCCTAAATTTATGGGAATTGGATTATTACCTAAGTTTATAAAAGTGGAAACTTTGAACTTGTGGAAGAATCCACCGAACGGCAAAAGTTGCCGTTCGGAGAGCCACAATTACAATCAAGCTATGAAGTCGGAATTATAACTATTTGAGCCAATCTTTCTCGCAATTGGGTATACCGCTCCTTCTGATTAA
>NZ_JAYGHN010000074.1:0-13272 GCF_034931845.1 Calothrix sp. UHCC 0171 | reverse complement strand
CAGAAAACCCTGATCGAGTTTTACCCAGCCAAGACCTAACCCAACTGATGGCTACTACAGTTAAATCTGCCCAAACGATTCAGGATGCTGCCGCAGAATCTCATGCTTTGTATCAATTAGGACAAATTTACAGTCGTACTTCACAGTGGTTATCAGCCCAGGAAGTAGCGGAAAAATCCTTGAATATTGCCCGCAAAATCCAAGCAGATGATATTATTGCTCAGTCGGCATGGCAGGTTGGTAAGTTATATAAACAACGGGGTAATAAAGCACAAGCCATTTCCGCCTATACTGAGGCAGTGAGGTCATTAAAGGCACTGCGTTCTGATTTAGCTGCAATTAACCCTGATGTTCAATTTTCTTTCCGCGAAAGTGTAGAACCCGTATATCGGGAATTAGTGGCTTTGCTTTTAGACGAGCAACCAAGCCAGGTGGAATTGGCACAAGCTCGTGAATTGATCGAATCTCTACAAGTTGCCGAACTCGATAACTTTTTCCGGGAAGCTTGTCTAGATAAAGCCCAGCAGATTGATCAAGTAGACCCCACTGCAACAGTTATTTACCCGATTATTTTAGGCGATCGCCTAGCTACAATTATTTCCCAAACCGGACAACCTCTGCGTTATTACGTAACTCGCAAATCGCAAACGGAAATTGAGCAAACTCTAAATAATTTACTGGTTTCTCTCAACCCGGTTTCCGATTCCCAACAAAGAAGACAATTTACCCAAGAAATTTATGATTGGTTGATTCGTCCAGCAGAAGAAAATGGAGCCTTTAAAGATACGAAAACGCTGGTGTTTGTTTTGGATGGGAAGTTGCGGAATATACCGATGGCAGCCCTATACGATGGCAAACAGTATTTGATTGAGAAATATGCAGTTGCTCTCTCTCCTGGATTGCAACTAATGACAGCACATTCCCTCCAGCAAAATAAAATTAACGCGATTGTCGGTGGTATTAGTGAATCTCGCTCTGGTTTTGCAGCCCTACCGGCGGTGGAATCGGAAGTCAAGCAAATTTCCAAGACAGTATCATCGAATATGTTGCTAAATCAGCAATTTACTAGTCAAGCATTAGGCGATCGCGTCAAATCTAGTAATGCAGATGTGGTTCATTTAGCTACCCACGGACAATTTAGTTCCCGTCTCGAAGATACCTACCTGTTGACGTGGGATGGACGAGTGAACGTGAAGGAATTGTCGGAACTTTTAAAAAATCGCAGTGGGAATACATCGAAGGCGATCGAGTTACTAGTATTAAGTGCTTGTGATACTGCCACAGGAGACGACCGCGCTGTTTTGGGACTGGCTGGTTTAGCGGTGAAATCTGGCGCTCGCTCTACCATTGCAACTCTCTGGCCTGTTAAAGATAAAGCCGCAGAGATGCTGATGACTCGCTTTTATGAACAACTGCGACAACCGAAAATTACTAAAGCCGAAGCATTGCGACAATCACAGATCAACCTAATTCGTCAAACCGATTTCCGCGACCCCTTCTTTTGGTCTGCTTTTGTTTTAGTTGGCAACTGGATTTAGTACGTAAAAATACTGACTTTATCTGTTTCAAAACAATATATATTTTCCTGGTTTTTTTCTCTGGAGTCGCTTATAAAAGGAAATATATTCCCTGTTTGGCTTGGCTGAAGCTGAAGGTTAAAACAAATTTTTGAGACAGATTCTATCAACGTATTTGACATCAAGAATTAGCAAAAATGAGTAAAATAGCATGGAAAACAGATATTTTGTGGGTTCATTAAGTGTGCTACGTCCCTGGCATTTGGCTACCGTAATTGTTCTGGTGACGAGTACCGTATGCAGCAGTGCAAATGCTGTTATATTTACACCACCATCTAGAAATAGTGCCCCTTCTCAATCAACAGGAGGAGCTTCCCGTAGTAGTTTCTTTACTCCCAGCAGAGGCAATGGCGCTCCTAGACAAGCAACAGGAGGAGCTTCCCGTGGTGGTTTCTTTACTCCCAGCAGAGGTAATGGCGCTCCCAGACAAGCCACAGGAGGGGCTTCCCGTGGGAATCTGTTTACTCCAAATAAGGGTAACAGCGCTCCGCGACAGGCGAGTGGTGGGGCTTCCCGCGTTGGTACTTACTACTTGAGTCCATCGACAGTGGCAGCTACAGGACCAGCAGCATTAATTGGACTCATGCCTCAAAGCTATTATGGAACAACGGTATCTGAACGTCCGGCAGTCATGATATATCTTCCGGCTTCTGACGCTAAAGAAGCTGTCTTCAGCATCAAAGATGAAACTGGTAATATGCACCATAGTATGACGATTCCCGTAGCTGGGAAGTCTGGTGTAGTCGCAGTCAAATTACCAGAGGAAGCGGCAGCTTTAACTGTGGGTAAGAATTACCAATGGTTCTTCGCACTGAAGGTGAATGGACAACTTAGTCCCAGTACCCCTTATGTTGATGGTTGGATTCAACGCATCCAGCCCAGCGCTGAATTAGCAACAGCAATTCAACAGCAAGATGCATTAAAGCGAGCAGAGGCTTTAGGTAAAAATGGTGTGTGGTATGACTGTGTAGCAACATTGGCTGCCCTCCATGCCAGTCAGCCTAATAATCCAACTATCAGCAAACAATGGGGAGAATTGCTGGCTTCAGTTAGCTTGAAAGAGATTGCCACGGCTCCATTAGTAGTATCTGCTAACTAAGAGCAAAGCTAGTGGTTCGCCAACCCAGAATTGACGGGCTGAGATTGACTAGGAGAGACGGAGACGCACAGACGCGGAGATTTTTGTCCCTGCAAAGTTAGCTTGGTGGACTACTAGCCCAAAATAAGGAATAGTTTCTTTTTGCTTCAGGGGGGGACGAAAACCCTCCTCAGCAGTTCTCAAGAAATTGAAAATAATTGAACTATATGGCATGTGGTGTAAATTCCAGACTTTTATTCAAAAAACTCACAGTATTTTAATTATTATTCCTAGTGTTGCTCTGACAGTCATTGCTGGACAATCCTTAGGACTATTTAATTTACCTGAGTGGAAACTCCGTGATAAATGGATACGAATGAAATCGCAAGAAACAATAGCTGATGAAATTGTGATTGTCACTATTGATGAACGCGATATTCAATCGGTAGGAAAATGGCCTGTCCCCGACTGGTCATTAGCAAAATTATTAGAAAAAATTAAAGAACAAAAACCTCGCTCAATTGGTTTAGACCTGTATCGGGATTTACCAGAAGGGACTGGACATGAACAATTAGTAGAAATTTTTCGCACAACTCCCAATTTAATCGGTGTGGAAAAAATCACTGGTGAGCGGGTAAATCCTCCACCAGAACTGAAAAAAAAAGACCAGGTGGGATTAGCTGATTTGGTATTAGATGGCGATCGCCATGTGCGTCGTGCTTTGTTGACAGCTGAAGATGCCAAGGAAGATGGGAAAATTAAAGCGGGGTTAGCAACCCGTATGGCATTGAAATATCTCGAAGCTGACAAGATTAGCTTGGAATTAGTCGATGAAAAGCAACTCAAGTTTCAATTGGGTAAAGCCATTTACCAACCTCTGAAAAATCAAGAAGCAGGTTACAGCGATGGGGATGTAGGGGGTTATCAAATTCTTCTCAATTGGCATGGTTCAGAGGTAGCATTTAAAACAGTGACGATGCGCGATGTATTGGCGGGAAAAATACCCGCGAATTTAATGGGCGATCGCATGGTATTTATTGGTTCAACTGCTACTAGTACAAATGACTTTTTCGGTACTCCCTTCAGTTCGTCTTTACTTTCGGCTCAAAAACCAACTCCCGGTGTGGTAATCCATGCCAATATTGCCCTGCAAATGGTGCGAGGGGCAAAAATAGGTAATACTACTATCCACGGCATTTCTGGGATATCTACGTCATTCTGGATTGTTTTCTGGTCGGCAATTGGTTCTCTAGGTAGTTGGTACTTAGCTGGTATGTCTAGCAAACGCCAGATTCCCGGAGGAAAAATTCTTTGGGCAACTATCGGTTTGAGTGGATTATTACTAGGTGGTAGCTATGGCATCTTTTTAGCTGGTATTCTGATTCCAGTTACACCTGCTTTAGCTGCATTTATTAGTAGTGTAGTGGGGACAACGAATGCTTACAAACAGCGAAAATTAGAAGAAACTAATCAACAATTAGAAATTGCTAACAGTCAACTACTAGATTATTCTAAAACCTTAGAAATAAAAGTTGCTGAACGAACTCACGAATTATTAGAAGCGAAACAAGCTGCTGATGCAGCAAATCATGCCAAAAGTGAATTTTTGGCAAACATGAGCCACGAATTACGCACTCCTTTGAATGGGATTTTGGGGTTTGCTCAAGTGTTGGAACAATCGCCAAACTTGCAGGAAAAAGATAAGGAAGGTGTCAGTATTATTTATCAATGTGGTTCCCATCTATTAATGCTGATAAATGATATTCTTGATTTATCAAAAATTGAAGCCCGTAAATTGGAATTAGTCTCCACTGTAGTTCATGTTCCTAGTTTCTTGCATGGTGTCACTGAGATTTGCGGTATCAGAGCCGAGCAGAAAGGAATTAGTTTTAATGTTGTTATTAGTGATAAATTACCTTCTGCAATTGAAACCGATGAAAAACGATTGCGACAAGTTTTAATTAATTTGTTGGGTAATGCAATTAAATTTACTAATAGCGGTAGTGTGACATTTAAAGTCGATGTTGTAGAAGTTGAATCAGAATCAGAATCCAGTCAATCCCCCACAAAAACAATTCGTTTTCAAGTTGAAGATACAGGTGTGGGGATGTCACCAAACCAATTGGAAAAAATCTTTTTACCGTTTGAACAAGTAGGTTCAGCCGGACAACGTTCTGAAGGCACAGGTTTAGGATTAACTATCAGTCAAAGAATCGCAACGTTACTAGGTAGTCAAATTCAAGTCCAGAGTCATTTGGGTGAAGGGAGTTTATTTTGGTTGGATGTGACAGTCTCCCTTGCCCATGAATGGAATGAAAATAAAACTTTTTCAAGACAGCAAAAAATCAGTGGCATTCGGGGTGATGCACCTCGGATTCTGATTGTAGATGACGATGAAAATCACCGTTCCCTTTTGACAAACTTGCTACAAGAAATTGGCTGTCGAATTATGGAAGCATTTGAAGGGCAACAGGGATTAGAATTAGCAACTAAATATCAGCCAGATATGATTCTCCTAGACTTAGCCATGCCAAATATGGATGGTTTTGAGTTAATGGTTCACCTGCAAGCAAATCCCCAAACCCGTAATATTCCCATTATTGTTTCTAGTGCTAACGTCTTTGAGGAAAATCGCCAACAGAGTTTACAAGCAGGAGCCGCAGCATTTGTTCCTAAACCCCTGCAAGTAGATGAACTGCTGAATGCACTACAATCAGTCCTCAAAGCTGACTGGGTATATGCAGAATCCACTCTCAAACAGTCTCCTTCCCAACCTGAACAAGCAATTAGTGGTGAATTCACTTTGCCACCCCAGGAAATTTTGCAGCAATTATATCACCTGGCGATGATGGGAGATATCCCAGCAATTGAAGCAGTATTAGGGGAACTAACTAAGCACAATCAGCAGCTAGCTCCCTTTGTCACTGAGTTGAAGAAACTAACGACTAATTTTCAAACCGCAAAAATACGCAAATATATTCAATCTTTGATAACAGCAGAGGCACGACAATGATGGACGATTTTTTCTCAAAGCCCATGCATATCCTGTTAGTAGATGACAATCCGAATAATCTCAAGGTACTATCAGAAGCGATTCAGAGATATGGTTGGAAAGCCCGGATGGCTACAGATGGAGAATCTGCGATCGAACAAACTGAATATGCAGCCCCCGATTTGATTCTTTTGGATGTGATGATGCCGGGTATTGATGGCTTTGAAACTTGTCGTCGCTTAAAAGCAAATTCAATTACTCAAAATATTCCTGTAATTTTTATGACAGCTTTGTCCGATGCTACAGACAAAGTGAAAGGATTGGAAATTGGTGCTGTTGATTATATTACTAAGCCCTTCCAACAGGAAGAAGTAATTGCCAGATTAAAGCTGCACCTCAAAATTTCCTATCTTACCCGTACCTTAGAACAAAGGGTGGAAGAGCGCACCATAGAATTAACTCAATCACTGCAACAGTTACAACAAGCCCAATTACAACTGATTCAAAATGAGAAAATGTCCGCACTGGGTAATTTGGTGGCAGGTATTGCTCACGAGATGAACAACCCCTTGGGGTTTATTGCTGCTACCCTCAAACAAGCAAAACCAAATATTAATGATGTTCTCGAACACTTGAGGCTGTATCAAGAAAGCTTACCCAATCCTAGTGATGCCATTATCGAACATGCTGAGGAAATCGATTTAGATTTTTGTATCGAAGATTTAGCAAAAATGATTGATTCGATGACAATGGCTTGCGATCGCATTAAAAATATTAGCACTAGTTTAAGAACTTTTTCGCGGGCAGATCGAGATTACAAACAGCCATTTAATTTACATGAAGGCATTGATAGTACGATTTTAATTCTCAAGCACCGTCTCAAGGCAAATGAAAATCGTCCGGCGATTGAAGTATTTACAGAATATGGTGATATCCCTCAAGTGGAATGCTTTCCAGGGCAACTAAACCAAGTATTTATGAATCTTTTGGCAAATGCGATAGATGCCTTAGAAGAGGCTAGCACAGGTCGTAGTTACGAGGATATCACAGCCAATCCCAACCAAATTACAATTACCACCTTGCTGGAAAATCAATATGTCAAAGTTATTATTGCTGATAATGGTGTGGGGATGAGTGAGGAAGTCCAACAGCGTATATTTGACCACTTATTTACCACCAAGGGTGTAAATAAAGGTACTGGTTTGGGACTAGCGATCGCTAAACAAATTATTGTAGATAAGCATGATGGACAAATAAACTGTGTATCAGTTCCCGGAGAGGGGACAAAGTTTGTGATTACTATGCCAATTTAGAGTTGGGAATGGAAATGGAGATAGAAAATGCACTGGAATTTGGGAAAAAATCCCCTCCTAATTTCTAGGACATTAGAATTACCGCAGTGATGGTAATACTGTGGGGATTACAAACATTTAATAAACCTATAGGCATGAAAATTTTGCTTTCGATACTCTGGTTCTGGGGAACCACTAGAGACTAACAACTACACGAAAACCACATATCCGCAAGCCACCATCAGACTCATTCCAACTACGACTAGCGCTGCGACACAACACAGGACTAAAACTCCAAGAACCACCGCGTAATACTCTACGGTTTCTGTCTCCATCCCATTCCCAAACCCTACCATCAGTGGGTGCGCCAACATAATTATTATGCCAGGGATCGGCGCACCATTCCCAAACTAGCCCGTGCATATCATATAATCCAAAGTTGTTGGCGAGTTCAAAACTACCTACTGGCGTAGTTTCTCGGCGAAATCGACTTCTACCTTCTAATATGGCGCTGTCGCTACTACCACAGTTTGCTAAGTCGGGTGTGATGATTTCCCCGAAATGGAATGGTGTTGTTGTACCTGCCCGACAAGCATATTCCCATTCCGCCTCACTGGGTAAACGATACTTCCGTCCAGTTTTTTTCTCCAGGCGATCGCAAAATTCTTGTGCCTCATGCCATGATACATTTTCTACGGGACGATTTGCACCTTTAAATTTTGAGGGATTGGGATTTAGGGGAATATTTTCCTTCGGTAAAGCTGCAACTGCCCGCCACTGTGCTTGGGTAATCGGATATTTACCCATACATAATGGCTCAATTGTCACTAAGTGTTGTGGGCGTTCATCGGCATCTCCTTCACCATCCCTAGAACCCATGAGAAAATCTCCACTAGGAAGCGATACCATTTCTAAGAAAATCCCGCCTCCTAAGTCTTCAGAATAGTAACGCGCACTATTACGTTCTCTGGTAATTTCTCTACCCTGTGTATCTACAGTTAGTACCTCAAATTCAAACAGATGAAAAGCTGGAACTGTTAATAGTTCTTGAGATTTAATTGTTGGTTGATTAGTAGGTATATTGTGAATGGGTGGAGGTTGAATAGATGGAGTTTGAATAGGTGGATTATTGGGTGACGAAGTTTCTGAGGATGTTTCCAGTTGGGGAATCGTCATCATCCCGAAAAAATTTATAAAGCTATTATTATTTAAATCCTGCAAGACTTCGAGTGCTGATTGATATCTTTCTCGAACTAAGTTTTTGAGTAATTTATCTAATACGTATCCTAATTGCTCGCTGACACTTAAATTTTTCTGGCTCAACATTTCCCGCCACAACCACTGAGCATTAATCGCATCATAGAGGGGATCATAAATATTTCCATATCTATCTTGTTGTGGCAAACATTTTGTTAATAACCGCACACAAGTTACACCCAATGAATATAAATCGCTCGCATGACAGGCAAAACCAGCCATTTGTTCACTAGGTGCATAACCAATTGTATAAATTACTGTCGCTTGTCGGGCAATACTTGCTTGGGTAATTTGTTTGGCACCACCAAAATCAATTAATACCAAGCGATTATCACCGTGACGGCGAATAATATTTTCCGGTTTAATATCTCGGTGAATGACATTGCGCGAATGAATGAAGGCAATCACAGGTAAAATATCGGTTAATAATTGCCTGATTTTTGCTTCATCAAATATGGATGTTTGGAGTTCCCTAAATAAAGTCTCCCCTTCAATAAACTCCTGTACCAAATACAAACTTGCTCCTTGCTCAAAATAAGCAAGCAGGCGCGGAATTGAAGGATGATTTTCTCCTAGTTCATAGAGTCTAAATGCCTCCTCTTTAAATAGCTGTGCGGCTTTGGCGCGTGCTGCTGTTCCCTGTACTTGAGGGAAAAATTGCTTGATGACGCATGGTGCATCCAGTCTATCCACATCCTCTGTAGCATAGGTTTTGCTAAAACCACCTTCTCCTAAAAGCCTCAAGACACGAAAGCGGTTTCGCAACAAGTCGCCAAAGTTGCTTTGTCCGCAGCTATTACAGAATTTATTTTCCTCTGCGTTAAATGGGTTGGAGCAATGGGGATTTTGGCAGATTCGCATGGGTGTTGAGGGATTGCATCTTGTCCAAAGTTAGCCCCAATATTCAGATGATTGAAAGCTGCTATATATGCCCTTAAACAAGAAATTTACATATGGTTCATTTCAGCGATTTAGTACTTGCATATGAGATAAACAAAAGGGATTTACCTTGTATCAGTATAACCACGTACCAATATAATTGTCTCGCTTTTCCTATATATCTGCTCTCCTGACGTTAATACAGATATATCATCAATTTACATGTTTAGATTTGCAGGCATTTTAGATACAAATGAACAATAAACCAATGTTACATTTGCCTTGAGAGCTTTTCAATATTAATTAAATATGGGCGCACTGACATTTATATTATAGGGCGAATCCTATCGCAAGGTAGATTAAAATGTCAAGAATATATATCTAAAAATTGCATTTAATTTATAATTTTAAATTAGACATGTTTAACTAAGTATATAAAAAGCAACTAGCGATAAGTAAACAGTTAGATATTAGTGGTTAGCATTGTGGTTATGTGAGGTATTTGCCAGAGATAAAAGCCGCAGAGTACATAGATAAATTGTGAGGAAGTTGGGGTTTCTGTAGATGTCTAATGCAAACAACAAGCAATTATCAGCATGTCCAACTATCTGTAATGAATGTATTTCTCATACTTTTGTAGAAGGTTTGAGCGAATGCCTTCATCCTGATGAATCTGGAGTTAATTGTGCGACGGTAATTTTTTGCAGTTCGTTTCAACCAATACAACAAGTTGATAGTCCTTGTATATCTTTTGGTGAAGATGAAGAAGACAGAGATTAATTAATGACAGCATTTTGCCAGTCAATCAAGCCAAATTTTGCAGTTGGCAATTTACTGGTGGCGACTATATTCTGGATTCTGTTGTGTGTTTGCAAATGCCGAAGTTTTGGATAGCGCTAGTTGGACAGTAAAGGTAGAACCTTCCATTTGCTTGCTTTTGACAGAGATACCACCGCCGCAGCGTTGTAGGTATTGTTGCACAACACTTAAGCCTAATCCCGCACCACCAGATTCTTCACTTGGTGGACGGGTACTATAAAAACGATCAAAAATTCTGGAAATGTCAGCTTCGCTAATTCCAATACCAGTATCACGGACTTCCAACAAGATATATTCCCCTTGTTGCCGAGCTTTTACCCAAACCTGACCGCCATTTGGTGTAAATTTTATACTATTACCCAGGAGATTAATTACTATTTGCTTGAGTCCACCATGAACAAACCAAATGGCGGGTAAGTCAGTGGGTACGGTATAAGCCAGCATAATCCCTTTTTCTTGGGCAAGCGGTTGATAGGTACTGACTACTCCAGGTACAATATCAGCAAGGTGAACAGTCTCAAAATTAGCAGATTTCAAATTCTGTTCGAGTTCGACTAATTCCAGTACGCTAGTAATGAGGGAATTTTGCCGATCGCACTGTGAATGTAGCATCTGCAAGTATCTCTGTCGCTGTGGTGGTTTCAGTGCTGGGGAGTTGAGCAGCGACAAGGCGGTTTTCATATGTGTCAAGGGTGTGCGGATTTCCTGACACACATGATTTAAGTAAATATCTTTTTCTTGGAGTTTATTGTCAAGATTTTGATTTTTCTGTTGTAATTTAATTAATTGCGATTTTTTCCGCTTGCGGTTGATTTCTTCCTGTCTTTGCATTTGCCGAGTCAGCAAACTACTTAAGATAGAGGACTCTGTAGCATCGGTAAAACTAGATTTTTCGTCATCATCAACATTAACTATTGGCTCAAGTGCCACATGTTGAATATTTTCCACCACTTGCCGCACTAACTGATTATCAAACGAAGTCAATGTCACTAATGATGCTTTTGGTTTTGCAGTTGCTTTTAACTTTTGCTGTCTTTTGATACTTCTCGATGGACGTAATGCCACAATTAAACTACAAAATTGTGGAGATACCACCATCCAAAAATACTCGCGCTGGATTTGCCCTGACGGTAAAAATAATTGTAAATGGAAGGAATTCCCAGATACCACATTTGGCGCATCATTTGCCGATTTCCCCAAATGGAAACTGTAAATTTTTGCCGATACATCTCCTTTCTGCTGGTAGCGGAGTAATTCCGCCTGCCAAATATTTCCTCCTGGAAGCTTTGTCCACACGGTAGCTGGTATTTGTCGCTCGATGAGAACATCAATTTGCGATCGCAGCATCGCTAATAATGTTGCCGGAGATACAGACAAAGGTTGACAACCATGTTCACTGCTGGCAATTATTAATTGATATGGAGATAAATCTTGGGTCAGAGAGACATTCATGGGCAAAGCCGGTTTAGAAGATATTGAGTAGGAAATATCAAGCCAGTATAAAGCAGTATAAAGCAATAAATAATACTGCTTTACATTTTGCACTGTAAATGTTCGTTATATTACATAATGTTGAAGAAAATTGCCAAAAGTCTTCCTCATTCACTTCGCAATGCTGTAATCGGGTCTAACTTGGCAGCATTTGTCGCTGGGACAACCCCTGCCACCAAGCCGACGCTGGCAGAAATGCCAAAACCTGTAATTATTGACCAAGGTGAAACCACGAGGGGAATTTTCATTAAACTAGAAGCTGCGATCGCAATTCCCATGCCAAATCCAATGCCAATGCTACCGCCAACAGTGGAAACGATAATTGCCTCTGTGAGAAATTGAGTCAAAATGGCGTTTTTTGTGGCTCCCATGGCTTTACGAATGCCAATTTCCTTGGTTCTTTCCACAACCGAAACCAGCATAATATTGGCAATGCCAATACCACCAACCACCAGAGAAATTCCGGCGATCGCACCAATCATCAACGTAAACATGCCGACTATACTGGTATAGGTATTGGCAATATCCACTTGGTTGATAATGCGGAAATCGTCGAATTGGGGTGGATAAATATTGTGTCGTAAGCGGAGTAAATTTGTCACTTGAAATTGAATCGCATCTAATTGGGTACTATCCTCTGCCGATACCCAAAACCCGGAAATCGAAACACCAGAAATGGCATTATTACCAACAATTCGCCGGGACATATTTGTCAGGGGTATAAAAACGCGATCGTCTTGATCCATATTACCCACAGCACCTTTCGTTGGCATCACCCCAATTACCCGGAATAATTGCTTTTGGATGCGAATTTCCTTGCCGATTGCTTCCTGTTCTCCAAATAGCTGTTCCTTGACTTTTGTTCCTAAAACAACCACTGGTGAGGCACTATCTAAATCGGCTTGAGAAAAATATTGTCCCTGTTCAGGATGAGTATCTTTAACATCGGGATAATTCAAATCTGTACCAACAACGGCAGTAGAAATATTTTGCCCACCATAGACAACTTGAATTGAACCCCGTTGTAAAAAAGCTGTTACAGTCTTGGCGGCACTAGCTTGTGTGGCGACAGCCTCAGCATCATCCCAAGTCAGCGTTGAAGCCGAACCGCCGCCCTGACTAATACCACCCGCAGTAGATGCACCAGCCAGCACTAAAATGACATCTGAACCTAGGGATTGTATTTGTTGCTCAGTAGCTTTTTGTACTCCTTGTCCAACGGAAGTAATTGCCACTACGGAACTAATGCCAATAATCATACCTAGCATTGTCAATCCTGTTCGCAGCTTATTGCTCCACAGCGACTCGACAGCCATTTTGGCAATTTCTGTAGCTAGAGAGTTATTAAATTCTTTTGGTTTGAGTTTTAGCATCGGGTATGGCTGTTCATTGAATTATTTTGTTAGGGTAATATCATGTCCGGTTGGATACTTATTATTAAGACGCGGGGACGTGGAGAAGTTTTAATTGTAAGTGATTAGTCGAATATGATATGAGAGGTAATTTTGTCTTGGCATCCAGTCATGATGAGATTCTGACTCATTAATCATTGCTCATAAATGATTTGTAAAAATGTCAACATTACACAATTACTCCATCCTTATGAATGTAAAAATACAGAACGAAAAAGACAAACTACCAACAAGCGCTAGTCTACAAATAAATCAAGAAACAGAAAACGAAAAAGTTTTATGTTCTCATTGTCAACGCACAGCTACGAACGGGATTAAATGTAAAGGTATCTGTGTCGCAGATAGTGATTATTAAGTATGAATTTTCAGCAATTGATAAGTAATAATAATTATAGAGTTCAAGACAAAAATGCTCTTGTCTATTTCGAGTTGTGTTGGTGTTATAAAACGTAAGTAAGTAGGTCGGTGTTAAAAA
>NZ_JAYGHN010000073.1:0-13408 GCF_034931845.1 Calothrix sp. UHCC 0171 | reverse complement strand
ACCCTATTAGTATCGGCAATTGATACTTACTTAAAAATTCAGTTTATATTGCATACCTGGGATTATATATTTAGAAGTCATTTCTCGAAGAATTAGTTTTGAAGTAGCATTTAGTCTAATAAAAGGTTGATTATTTTTATTTTTGAGAATACTACCTTGAAGATGAAAACGAGCTTTTAGTAAATCAGCTAAAAATTTTACTTCATCCTCAGAAAAAGCAAGAGTATATAATTTTATTCCACCTGACGAACATCCATCATCGCAGAGCCAAATAATCAAAGCAAATTCTGTTAAATACTCTAAAATCAAGCTTTTAGGAATAACTTTTTTACTGTTATACCATTGGGAATGAAGCTGAGTTAAGGCAGGATTAACTGTCGTTCTTAACCACCAACCTTTGTATCGCTTACCTGTTTTTGGATGTGGTAAAGATAAATATTCTTTAAAAGAACAAGAAAAATATTGACTGATGAATTCATGTTTCCACTCTAAATATTTTTGATTACTACCTCCTTCAGCATAGCGAGCATTACGTTTATTATAAGCTTTTTCAAGAGAGCCATCTCCCAATAAAGAGCCTGTTAAAAACTCATATAATTTATGGTCTGGTTCTTTTCCTAGATAACTTAAATAATGTGACTGTGCTAATGCCCCTTGTCCTCGTGTCTGCTTCATTCGAGAATTAAGAGTAGGTAAATTAGGATAAAGCTTTTTGTATTCTTTGACAGTCAGTCCATGAGTTTTTAAATGATTGTGGTGAATCATTTCAAATTGTTGATTACACACCGCACAAGTTACCATATCAATGCCCTGTGACTGAAGTAGTTTAATTCGATTATTTTGACGACGTTGATCTACTTGGGCAATATATCGCTTTTGATAAACAGCCTGACATTCGGCACTACCGCAAGTGTGACGACAAGCTTGATGAGCCAAACCAAGCTCTACCTTTTTCCCACAAACCACGCAATGAAATGGTTGACGCATGATTTCGCCATCTATAGTTGCTATCAATATTCAGTTTGTTATCATATATGATAACAAAGACTATTTAGAGCGTTAATATATAAGTTAACAAAAATGCTTCCTGCTCTGTCATAATTGGAATTATGGGAAAAGCAGGTCAAGCACTGAGGCAAATACTAGATTCTTACAACATCAGCCAAAGCCAACTGGCTACAAGATTGGGTGTTGAACGTCCGATTGTCTTCCGTTGGTTTCACGAACAAACCGACCCCACAGCTGAAACCGTTGCAGAGATAGTCAAAGCCTTACACAACATCAATTCATCTGCTGCCAGAGACTTTGTGCAAGCATACTTGGGCAGTCTCACCCATACCCCACAAACAGCTTCAACTCAAGAACTACCTCAGTCAGAACGGGTTAATATCGGGGTTTTAGCTCAATTTTTTAATAATACTACTAACTCTTACAAATACCTATTTTTTCTATCACTTTTAGATATTCTGAAACGAAGACATTTTGAGACTTTATCGCCGATTAGTTTTGAAGAAATTATTATCGAGATGCTGGCAAATGCTTGGTATCCCCATACTTACTTTAAACTGTCTTTTGGAACGCAAGACCAGATTGCTAATAAATTAGATTCTCTGGAATTAGAAATCACCGAACCAATCTTAAATTTTCGAGATACAGATAAAAAGCTATTAAGGAAAATAATTCAATCTCAAAATCTTGAGGACATTATTACTTTTATCGGTAAATACGTTCCATTTCGACTGATTCGTCCATTTTTCGCTGGAGAAACTAGAGGTTTACTCGATGCTAAAGTTAATCAAACGATTATTAATCTTGCCAACAATCAATTTGAAAAAACAAAACCTATCTACTGCTTTAATTCCCAATCTTTAAAAGACTGTAGCGCAATTTTATTACATCAAGACTGGGTAGAATATATTGCGGAAAACTATTCAATTGTCAGAGGCTGGGTATCTTGGCAATGGCTGGGTTATATGCAAAAATGCAACCCCAGTGTACCTGCCGTTGCTAATAAACTATTTCCCCCACAACAACGAGAATCCCTAGCTAATCAAACTAAATTCTGGAAGCTTGTTTTAGAACATACAGAGGTTCGCTGTATTTACTCTAACCTCGTTTTAACTACAGATAATATATCTCTCGACCATTATTTACCTTGGTCTTTTGTTGCCCATGACCTACTTTGGAATTTAATTCCCACAATTCCATCAGTTAATTCTAGTAAGTCTAATAATATTCCTTCAATAGATAAATATTTTCATAAATTTATTGAATTTCAACATCTAGGTCTAACTGTTAGCCAAAATAAAATGACAGACAGAGAATGGAATAAATATATTGAATCTTACCTAGCTGATTTTAAAATAACAGATAGAAATAATTTACTAGATTTAGAAATTTTGAGAGTCGCTTATACCAGTACAGTCTTACCTTTAGTATCTTTGGCTATCAATCAAGGATTTAGTGGAAGTTGGTCATATTAATTTTGAATTTTTACATCGGGAGCCACCGAAAGTATTAATTTAGTCATTCAAGGTAGCAACAAAATTGATAACACTTCAAAAATCAAGCCTCGTATCGGTGTTTTATCAGTTGAACACAAAGCAGTTTTAGATACCTGTTATGCGCTAGCTAAAAAAGGATTAGCTGAGATTATAAATCTACAAGTCGATTCCAAAGGCAGATTAGATACAAACCATTTAGAAAAAGTTTGTGCATCAGGGCTGTCATTACTATGTGTGATGGCAGCCAACAACGAAATTGGCAATATTTATCCTATCCAAGAAGTTGGAAAAATAGCTCAAAAATATAAAATACCCTTCCTTTGCGATGCATCCCAAGCTGTAGGCAAAATATCCATCAACTTTGAAGAATGGGGTATCACCTACTTGGCAATTTCTGCCCATAAACTTTACGGACCAAAAGGTTCGGGTGCGTTAGTCGTCAGAAAAGGATATCACCTCAATCCCATTTTATTTGGTGGCGGACATCAAAAAGGGCAGCGTTCCGGTACACTCAACGTTCCTGGTATCGTTGGATTGGGAGAAGCTTGTCGCTTACGACTACTGGAAATGGAAAAGGACGAAAACGCGATCGCACTCCTCCGAGACAAATTACAAGGCTTGCTGCTCGATAAAATCCCTGGTTTAACTGTCAATGGCGATATTAATTCCCGTTTATCAGGAAATCTGCACATCTCCATCCCCGATGTTCCTAACAGCGCAATTATTGCCAGAGTCCGTCATCAGCTAGCTATCTCCACGGGTGCTGCTTGCTCATCAGGTGTAGAAACACCTTCTCATGTCCTTACAGCAATGGGTTTACCACAAGAGGTAATTGAAGGTGCATTGCGTATTGGTATCGGCAAATTTACAACTCTCCAAGAAATTGAGCAGGCTGCATCCATCCTAACCGAAGCCGTCAGCTTAACTCGTAAAGCTTTATATTCTTCATATCGAATCGAATAGCGCTTTGGTCATGATTTTCAACTTCGTGGTCAGAAAATCAGATATTGAAGTAAAATCTACATCCCAATTACACTACGATTCCTTCTTCAACAACCCAGCCAGCATTTCCGACACCTGCCACTGGTCCTTACGCCTGTTGTCATCATAAATCATCAAAGTTCTAATATCCGCATGGCGACTCACCTTCCGTGCCTTCCTGACATTGCCATCCGTCTCATCAAGTATCGTCGTAATCGCACTATGCCTCACCCGATGGGGACTCATCGTCTTCTTAATCCCCGCTTTCTCAAAAGCAGCACGCACAATCTTATAAATTCCATCCCCCGTCAACCTATGCCCCTCGTGGCGGAAATCCAACGCCGTAAACATCGGCGCATCATCCTTCATATCTCCCCGTGCAATCAACCACTGCGCTATCGCCCGTCCACTCTCCGCACTCAACTCAATAAACTCATCATTCGTACCCTGTCCCTTCCCCAAAATCCGCAACTGTCGCCCGTAAAAATCAAAATCCCCCACATTTAACTGGGAAATCTCCCCCCGACGCAGGGCATTACTCCACAACAACATAAAAATTGCGTAATTACGCTTACCCAACAACGTCTCCCTATCGAACACAAGAGACACCTTGCCAATCTCCCGATAATCAACCCCCCGCGTATCCCGATAAGCCCGTACCTTTTCCCCCGACACATCCTCCAACGAATAATCGCACACTCCCAACTTCCGTCCCATCGCAGCCAAGGACTTAATCGCCGCAAGTCTGCGGTTAATCGTCGCCTCCCGCAACCCACCAGAAATCAACAACGCCTTATATTTCAGGACAACCATCACCGCCTGTTCCCGCTGCAAATGCAGAAACTCCAGCACGCTATCCCGATTCGGCGCACATCCCGTCATCTTCAAAAAAAAGTCCTTAATATCCTTCTCATACGCCATTTTTGTGTTCGGATTCCGCTTATCCGCCAACAACTGCGCCAACACATCCGGGTCATCCCGCAACTCCGCCTCAAAATACCGCAGTATAGGCGCATCCAAACAAGCTTCCAACTCCGCCTTGACAATCTCCCCAAAAATTGGCTCACTAGGCATAAATACTCACGCACCCGCTCTCGATAATGTATGTTTCCGATAACGAATCTTTATTATATGCTTAGACGCAATACTCTTATTACATCCATTAATTAATCGCCAGAGATACACGCATTTATAATGGTGTCAAGTATTAGTAGGTAGAAATCTTACACTCTTTAAATTTATTTTTATTAAACTACGAAGTCACGATGCAATTCTCTTGCTGAAGAAGCATTAAAAATAGTCGATCTAACAATGCTTTCTCTCCCTTATTCTTGATATGATGATAGCAATGCTATCTTGTTGATAGCGCGATTCATTGCTAGCAACCGCGATATCACTATGTCCGACGAGAACAAACCCAGCCAAATGTTGCGCGTACCCACTCCTTTAATTGATGCAGTGAGGGAATTATCCCGGTTACATCGGCAGGGAAAAACCAGTGAGGTGCTTTCTGGTTTGGATGATTTGATATTTACTTTGGATGACGGCAGTGCTAGTTCTCAAAATGGAGTTTATCAAACCATATCGGAAATTTGTGAACGGTTGGATAATTTAGAATCTCAGTTTTCGGGTTCCTCAAATAACAATGAGGTTTCATCGACTAAACATATATATGATTTAGAGCAAAAAATAGACTCTATAAATAATCGGTTGACTCAATTTGCTGAGGCAATTATGCAGCTTCAAAGTAATGTTAATAATCAACCAAGACGAAGTAAGTCATACTACGGTAATTCTTATAATCAAGGGCAATCTGTTAAGTTTCAGCCCATTACAGAAGAAAGTTTGGCTTCCAGGTTAGGGGTAACTCCAGAAAGTTTACGCAAGGAAAGGGAAAGTCAACCCGCACCACTTTTTTTTGCTTGGTCTAAGCGTAAGGATACTTCTGGTATTGGCTGGGAATTTAATCATAAAACAAATTTGTATCATCCAATTACTTGATAAAAATAAAACAATGAAGACCGACCAAGAAAGACAAGAATTAATTCAAGATATTATCGTACTGCTTTACCAAGCTTATGACAGCACTTTAGATGACATTCACGCGCTCTTAAAAAGAATCGATGATATGGAGGATGAAGAAGATTTACAAGCTATTCAAGAAGCTAGGGAAGATATACGTATTAACGGTACAGTGTCTTGGAATGAAATTAAGGAAGAAATAAGGAACGAAAGCAAAAAGGATGTTGCGTGACTTACGAAGTTAAATTTTCAAAGGGTGCAAAAAAACAATTGAGGAAATTACCTCTCGATGTACAAGAACGCATACAAACTAAAATTAATAGTTTAGCAATAGAACCCCGTCCAAGTGGAGTTAAAAAACTGCAAGGCGATGATAATTCCTATCGTATTAGGGTAAGTGATTACCGAGTAGTTTACGAGATAGAAGATGATATGTTATTGATAACCGTGATTCGAGTAGCACATCGTAGTCAAGTTTATAAAGATGATAGTTGATAAACAATGATTAAAGATGAATTAGAGTATCGAGTTAGTCAAAAATGGATTATTAAGTTTAAACAATCTATCGCTGCTATGGATAATTCGTTCGAGTCAAAAATAAATGACTACGAGCGATGGCAACTAAACCGAAGCGCTTTACAATGTCATTTAGATAAATTAATCCAAGAAATTGCTGAATACGAAAAACTTATTAATTGTGATATTAGTCAACCAATTAAAATCAAAGTTAACAGTTTAAATGAACTGCCATTCGCTTTAATTAAAGCTAGGATTGCAGCAAAAATTAGTCTTGATGAACTTGCTTCGAGGTTGGGAATTGACATCGAACGAGTTGATGAGTATGAAAAAACTAATTACCAATGTGCTAGTTTTGCTGAAATCCTTGAAGTCAGTACAGTTTTGGGAGTGGAATTTGAAAGTGGGACGGTGCGGGTAGATTTTGAGGAAATAGAAAATGTGAAGCAAACTATCCTTAATTGGGATAGAAAAGGAGTTAATGTAACAACTACAACGTAATGACAATTTAGTATATTTTGAACACGGTCTTTTAAGAAATGTTTGAAGTCAAAAGGTCGGTAAAATAATGAAAGAACAGCAAAATTTCAATACATTATTTCCAGATAATTTAATCAGTCGGGATGAAGCTGTGGAATTACTATTTGGTAAAGGTACCCTTGATAATAATGTACAAATTGAAGAAGAATTAGAGGTTGGAAATATTGGTGCCGGATTAGATTGGGGTAGTACGCAAGCTAAATTATTATTGAATCCTGGTTTATATTGGCGATTAAAGACGCTACGTATATCGCTTAACCGGGAAATAAGATTAACTATTGATAGTTGGGATTTAGGAATAGGTGAAGAAGCAGCAAAAGAGGTAGCGAGAATCTGTATTAAAGAAAAGTTAGCATCACCGTCGGCGGAAATAATCCCTCACCTTGAAGCTGTATTAAAAAAAGATGATTTATACAGTGAAGAGTTTATCTCCAATCGCACAGTTTTACAATCCCTACTCGAACTACTTTTAACTGATTCTGAGCGAGAAAAAATTGCCATCGCTGCGGCGTGAGTTCAGTACGCGAACAAATTATACATCGCGCTTATTCTTCTATTGGGAGGATGGGTTTGAGGATGGGTTTGAGGCTAATTTTGTAACTTCCTCGACCGATAAGTCAACTCCCTTCGCCACTTCGGAAATGCTGTAGCCCATGCTCAAAAAGCGTGCTGCTGTTTTTAATTTGGTTTGATGCTCCAAATCTTGGTAAATTCGTGTTTCTTCGATGTTTAGTCCCAGCATAGCCTCCACTTCCTCTCTACTTAAAGACGAAAATTTATAAACGGCAATTGTTGTAATAATATCTATTACTTCGTTTTTCGGCAGCGTGCCTGTTTCTTCTAATTGTACCCGCTCAATTAATAAACGAGCCTGCTCCGCCATTGCTTTCTTTGAGGCGATTGTCAACTGCATCAAATTTATACCTATTGGCTGTTGTTCGGGAGTGCCTAACTCCTTTAAATAAATCCGCTGTACTTGATCGCTGTTTAAAAATATTCGGTGAGTTTTTTTATCAGTTGGTTCCAAAGTACGTGACGGGAAAATTACCACACAGTACCAATCATCGTATTGACCTTGATTTTGGTTTAAATACATCATTGATTCGGTAAAGAAACGATGATAGAGAGTTTCATCTTTCTGAAATTGAACTTCTGCGAAAAAAATGATTCTGGGTGTTGCACTTTCTGGGGGTAAAAAGACTCCATCGATGCGAAAAGCAGTTTCTTTTACCTCAATCGATTCAAATCGATAGTTCTGGGTTTGTTCGGGAGGTTCATCAACTAATTCAAAAAGTAACTCAGGAAAACGTTGAAAAATTTTGTAATATATAGAGTCTCTTCTCACGTTTTATTTCCTCGAATTTTGTTATTTATCATTGATTATCCTGTGAATGTATATATCTCAAATTATCATATTTTTGAATCATGCCCAGAGTTGTATTTATATTTTGATTAGTAACAAGATATTTTGATTAGTAACAAGATATTTTTTTTGTAAATTATCAACTTTTGACATTTTGACAACATTAGACAAATTCGTCTATTTATTAATCAAATTTAATTGCCTTCCCATGAAAATGACCCCAAATAATCTCCGGTCGAAACCATTTTGGTAACGATACTTGGTGCTGCTCTAATTCGTTCCCATCATCATCTACAAGCCCTTCTAAAACACCCTTAAACAATGGTTTAGCTTGCGGGTTAGTTTTTAAATTCAGTCGATAAGTCTGGGTTTTAATTGGCTCAGAAATGCTCTCACAACCACCCAAACAAGCTTGGGTGAGATTGTGGGACAACAATATACAATGTTCGTTTCTCTTCCGGGGAGTAGCGATAACAAACGGAACTATATTTTTAGCATTCTCAAATTTACCGTTAGCATTTGTTAACTCATCCCAGATTGACACAATTGGCTTATCCTTGAGAGTGCGTACTTTCGACCTTTCAATCGCATCTAAATAAGCATTTTCATAATCTTCCCAATCAATACCAGTACCGTAAATTACAGGCTCCAGGGGTATCAAATATTTCCAGCTATCTTCCTTGTTCTGGTCAAAATCAATGTCGGCGATCGCTTGAATTTTAGCATCGATGAGAAAATGCTTCAAAAGCGCTATACATGCTGCTGTATATGATTTATAGCTTCCGGCTTTCCCCCAGATAATAATAGGGGTGAAAGACTCCACTAAATACCACAACCACCCATCCTCATGCTGTTTCAGGGCATTTATCAGCTGATTGGCTAATTCCTTATCGCTGAGATTGGAGTTAGCATCGTCATCGTTATTACTATCTTTATCTCTAGCACCGAGCATTTTATCTGATTCTTTATCAGCCTTATATTTATCTCTCAAATTCTCGGAGATTTTCTTATCCATGTCTGAATCAGCCAAGTCAAATTGCTTAATGGTAGAAGTATGAGTTTTATCCTGTAGTTCCTGCTGTCTTCTCAGCTTATCTTGCATTCCCTCAACAGAAATAAAACCGACTTTTACACGCTGTTTATCCCAATTATTTCTGATTGACTGGGATTTAAAATCGATTTCTGACCTTGTAGATGCACCAGTTAGGGAAACTTGGATTTTAAAGTCTTGCAACAATTGATAAAAATAAGTTTCTTCGTCTTCACATTTCTTAGCCCAAGATAAATAAGCAATTCCCATTGAAACAGGTGCGACTAAAAACCAGGCTACACCGGATTGGATAGCCGGGATATCGCGGCTGAAAAGGCTCGATTCGGGGATTGGTTTGGATGCTTGAAATTGCTGATTGTCCCAGACTTCCTTGAGGAGTTTATGTTCAAACTGGCAATATTTATGATCTAGTTGTTGTTGGGCTTGACTTGCAGGTGTGTAGTTGGAATTTTTGGTATAGTTAGCTGTTTTGGGGCAAAATTTCACTCCAATTAAATTAAATGGTCGTGAAGATTGCCCTAAATAAAATGTACTAGATAGGGCGATAGTCACACCTAATACCGTAAATCCTGCGAGTTTTTTCATCTTCTTAACTAAATTGAAAGAAAATTTTAGCGTTGCTGAATCGGAGTATGAATTTGAATTTTTGACATGATTAAACAACGATTATTTGCGTCTTTGCGCCTTGACGTGAGACACATTCATATTTTTAATCAGCAACGCCAAAATTTGAGATGAAATATTCACTTCACACTGTATTTTTCTGCTAATATTTTCATCTCCTATTCAAACAAGATATGGTGTACACTCCAGCAATGAAGGATATTCCCACAATCATAATCAGTTTGTTTTGTTCGTCGTCGGGTAATTTGTTAAATTCTTCTACAGTTGTTTGCAGGGTGTTATAAGTTTGTTTGGAACTATTAACCATTTGGATAAAATCACCAATAGCACCCCATAAAATGATGACTGAAACTATCGTAGATAAACCGAATTTGATTAACCTACCCATACCATCTATTTCCCATTGGTCATCTTTTTTATTAACTCGAAAATTATCTAAACAATCACGGTTAGTTATCTGATTAATTAAGAATGTGCTGGCAATAGCTAAAGTTAAGCCCTGTGTACCACTAGTCAGAATCAAGAATCGGGCTAAGGAATAGGAGGTTATTCCCCAGAAGCTGACTTCTAAACCTTTGAGGATACTACGATTTTTATTAATCTTTTTTTGATGATTGGCTTTAAAGTCGGAGATAATTTCTGTTTCATCTGGGGTAAAAGATGAATCTTCGCTTCGGGGATAATTCGCTTGATTCTCTTCATCCGAAGTTTGCTGGGAAGATTCTCTTCCTGACAATTTCTCACTTACAGACTCTACATCCTGTAACATAGCTAGTCATTACTCCCAATAGTTGATGATATAGCAGTTTGCAAGTAGATGGGGTACAGGCTTAAAAGCTAAAAGTCTTGTATGGGGAGCGTTCGACTGAGCGCTCACGCCAAAGTCTTGCCTGTTTAATTGTGCTTCACTTAGATTAAATCTGCTGTATATCCCCAGTAAATACCTGGGGTATTTAATTCATCTAAATATGTCTCGAATATTGTTCCAGAATTTAACGACTGGATTGGTTGAAAAATGTTTTTGAGGAATCAAGCTTAAGTCGCTATCTGAGCCATTTTCGAGTAAATGTTTAATCTTTTTATCTTCGTAGTCTCTATCCGCTTTCATTTGGGCGATAAATGGCTTGTTGCTGATATCTTCTAGTTTTGTTTTCGCCTCAACTGTTGCCATTTGAGTATCGATCCATGCCTGCAATTCGATAATATCCATTGCATCATCATGGCGTTGATATTCTTTCTCTAAATCAGCGAATAATTTAGTTTTATATTCATCAATTAAGTGATTGTAACGGGTGTTTTCTAGGGAAACATCACCTCCAGCTTTATCAATTTTGGCTGCTTCCCGTCCTCCGGTTTTATAAATATCTGCTAGTGCTTCGTTGTAATCTCCAATTCCTTCGATGTAGTCCTTTAAATTTTCGCGGATAAGGGGCATCACAGCAATTAATCTCTGTCCTGTATTACCCATATCCCCTATCTGTTTTAATGCTTTATCGTCGCCATTTACAGCACGGATAATCAGGGCATTATTGATGCCGAATTTTTTGTTGGTGGCTTTAGTGATTTGTTTACCGTAGCCAGAAACATGGTCACGAATGTACTGAGATTTTTTCATCTTTAATTATCCTGACATTTGTAATTACAGATATATCCCTGTTCGACTAATCTCTGTCGCTGTTGTTTGGAAGTTAAGGGTTTCAAACTTACCGATAATTGAATTAGTAAGGAGATTAACCCCAATCCTAATATCAATAGATAAACTTTATGCGGAATTAGATAATCATTATGTTGAATTAATTTTGAGTTGTGAGAGGATTGTTGCTTTTGCGCTTTTGATACTTTTTCGACTCTCTATTAATGTTGTTTTGACGTTGCCTAAACCTTCTGCAAACTTTTGATTGAGTTGCTTTTCTCGGTATTCAAAATGATTCTTTAAATCTTCGCTTGTATTTTTTATCTGTTGTTCTAAAGAATCGTAACGCTGGTCAGCATGGGACTTAATTGCTAAACTTACAGACTGAATAAAATCAGTATAGTCACTAAATCTATCCCCAATACTTGTAGCTAAATCCAACACTTCTACGGACGATAGTTCAATACCTAAAACCGATGCTTGGGTTGTAATTAAGTCTTGTTTCTGTTCGGTATTAACTACTATGTATGATGCTTCTAATCCTTGACTGTTCTCGCTTTGAAGTATTTCATCAACGTCAGACTCTTCAATAATAGGTGATTGTTGTTCATCTGTTCGCTCTAGTGCAGCGTCATCTGAAGATTGGATTGTTGTTAATTCTGAAGTTAATTCTGAGGCTATTTCTGTTGTTTCAATTGCTGCAATATTTACTTCAGAAGTGGCTGATGCCATCGCTTTCATAAAATTTTCTATTACAGCAGTGATTTCTTCTTCTGTTGGGTTGTTTTTATCATCAACAATAGAAGTATAAACTTCTCTTATTTCTGCTAATGATTTTTTTATTCCCATGCGGTTGAGTCGAGATTGGATTCTTTTCGTGTAGGTGGTCATTTTGTTTCTCCTTTTCCTTGAGCGACTGTTAAGTAATTTGTTGGGATTTGATATTTATAGTCTGGGGATTTACTGATTTATTGCTTGCGTCAGGCAAATGTTTTTTGACGTATAATCTTGCCGCTAAGACTATTGGTATTAGTTCTTTAGCCGTGTATGTTCTGGTTTTATCAAAGTATCGATTGTTTACAGGTTCAACGGAAGCAAACCATCTAATGATTGTTGTTTTGTGAGCTTTATCCTCCGTTAATTTTTGGAGATATTTGAAGACATCTTCACCAGATATAACTATATTTTTGGTGTCGTTTACAGATGCTAAATACTGTTCCATAAGTATGAAGAACGGCAATTTGATAAACATGGTTTTTTTCTTTAAATCTGCTGCTGTACCTACTGTTTCAAGGTTTACTTCCAGCCCTAAAACTCTAATATCAGATTTAATTCTGTACCATGACCTATCTGAAATTGGCTTGCCGTATCTAAGCTCGAAAAAAGCTTTCAATCGTGCATTATCTGTCAGTGCCATAGTTGTCGCATTACGAAACAGACTTATACTAACACAGGTGAAGCTAAGTGAAGCACTAATATTCACCTTTAAGCTATTAAGTTTTTTATCAAAATACTTGTGCGATAATTAGCGGGGCTGATGAGTGAAGCACATGGAAGATAGGGATGCCCGTCAATCCAGAAAAGAGCAAAAAGACTAGTATTGTTGTACCAATTGAAATTTATAGTGAAATTGAAAACTTGGCTGTTGACGAAAGCCGAACCATCAGCCAAATGATGGTGGTTCTGATGAAGGAAGCTTTGCAGCAAAGACGGCAAAAACACGAAAAATCATAAATTTGGTTTTTTTTAACTGCCAAAACTGCCATATTGCCATACAGCTATAGGGCTGAAATGGTAGTTCTGCCGTTTGTAGTATTTTTAGATTACTTGTTGTATTTATTGTACTATTGCAACAGCTTGAAACCGTGTTTTTATAAGGGTTTGATATTGTGACATATATCGAGTGCAGGCATTGCAACGTGCCGTCATGCTCATTAAAATTAAGTTGCCAGAATGTGTAGTTGCACTTTTTTGAAGAGATTATATTTGTTCACTATATAAGGGTTTCAGCTTTTTCAATAACAGAAGTGCCATGTTAATTGGTTTGCATCAATTGGGGATTCAGATAAATCTGTTGATTAAATGTAAATTTATTGCCATGAAGGAACTATAGGCACCGTATTGAGTTGCATTGGAACAAAAATCAGGTTATCTGTTTTCTGCCAATACTCCTA
>NZ_JAYGHN010000072.1:0-13562 GCF_034931845.1 Calothrix sp. UHCC 0171 | reverse complement strand
TTTTTTGCCAGTCTGGTAATAATATTTGTTTGCCTGTTAGATATGAACTTAAGCGAGTGGGTAAATTTGGTTGAGTTTGGGCTGTGGTTGGCAATACAGAATAGATGCTTGCTGTAGCAAGTAGAAAAGAAACAATTAAGCGATGATTTTTCATAAGAAGACACGGAGAAATTTTATGAAAGATTATCGATTACTTAGGTTTATTTTCATGCTTGACTATTGATGTAAACATATTTATGTCAATAGTGATATTTTGGAATAATTAACAACTCAAAAATATATTCGGGTATATCGTATCAAGAAGATAAGTATTGACCAAAACTTGGCAGTCAATATCTGAACAGACGAATTTAAGGGAGTGAAATCAGCTTGATTCTTGATTTTGAGACCTCTTTTTGGATAAAGTTGCAAACCCCAAGGCTAATCCACTTCCCAAAATAGTTATTGGTTGGGGAAGTGGTTCTGGTACGGATTGACTTGTTTCTAAACTAATATTATTCAAAGACAACGCAGAGGTAACAGTAAAATCATTTATATCTATCACACCTAAAGCGATTGTATAGGCTCCGGCGCTGTTAAATTGATATTCGTAGTTTTGGATTCCTGTTTGCCGATCAAAATTATTAGTAGAGCTTACAGTCGCATTGTTGATATCAGCAAGTTTTGTCATTTGCCCATTCACCAAGAAAAACCCATAGTCTAAAAATGAACCTCGAAAGGATTCTAGATTTTGAGAAGTTTCGTTGGTGCTGAAGTTCCATGCAAATTTTAATTTGTCACCAGCTTTAACCTTAATCGTCTTTTTAATCGCCGAACCTTCATAGGCTACACCGTCTATATCGAATATACTGACATCTACACCGAGAAAATCTTCTAAACCTCCAAAACCGACTATCCCAGCAGGGTTTCCAGAATAATTAAATTCGCCATTCTTGACTCCTAAGTCAAAATCATCATCAAATAAAGCATCAGTGGATAAATTTGCAGTGGTAGGGTTAACTACTTCTACATCTCCAAATTGTTCCCAAGAGTTATCGAATTTTAAATCTAGTGCTTGTGCTGGGTTAGAAAAAATCAAGCTTCCCCAAGTTAACATGCTGACGAGTTTAATAGTAGTTTTCATCGGTTTATTTCGATTATTAAAAAGTCTTGTTTACTTGAATCAAACCAAGAGTATATAGTCAACAGAAAAGTTTTTTCTGTCGATATACTGCTTCAGGGCGATGTTATGTTTTTGCCGAAAAAGATGATTAAATGAAAATCAAGATGTATCTATTATTTGGATTAATATCCGTAGAGAAAACGCAGAATCAATTATTATGGATAACTGATTTGCCTGGATTTACCCAATAGCGACACATCCGAGATGTTGCTTGAAAGTCAAGTATAAGAATATTACTGATGAGATAGGTAAATATGAGGTGAAGAAAACTACCTTGTATGTCAAATAGCAGTAAATATGCTGTGACAGTTCTGTAATATTTTAGTCAAAATTCAAGCGATCGCCTGACAAGTCCAACCCCATTCCCTGCTAACCAGCATAAACCACCGATAAAATTCAATATTAAGGTGCGTCACAGTGAATTTGCACAGAAAAGGTCTAAGCTAAAAACAACAGCTTTCAAAACAGGTGGAATATATGGAAAATAACAGTAAGCAAGTCTATAACTATACGGTTCTTCTGGAAAAAGAACAAGATGGTGGCTATCACGCTTTTTGTCCTGTTCTCAAGGGCTGTCATTCTCAAGGCGACACTTTTGAAGAAGCTGTTGAGAATATTACAGAAGCTATTGAGTTATGTCTTGAAAGTTTAATGGCTGATCATCAACCTATTCCTAAAGAAGATTTAATTGTTAAGCCATTAAGCATCTTAATATGAGTAATTTTCCTACATGCTATCGCACTTCCCAACTTCTCAAAACCGATCGCACTTGACAATCAAGACAGTCGCTACAGGCTCAGGTTAATATTAAAATACTTTCTGTTTCACTATTATAAAATTCAATAATAATTGAAAAATTATCTCTTAAAATTTCGACAATCTTTGAAGTGGGGCTATTGCCAATACGAAGATAGATAAACTTTGGGGGATGACCATAGAGTAAACTACGCTGATGAAAATCCGAGTCTTTAGAAACAATGACAAAACTATTGAATTTGGCAAATTCCCAAATAAGGGCATCATCAGTATTGAGGAGTGCTAAAGTCTATTGCTGTCAAGGTTACTTCAAATAATGCCTTTACCTATTGACCGGTAAGCTTTTCAGGATTTTAAAATATCAAAATTATTGTCTACAAATCCTGATAATAACTAATAATTGAACGCTGAAACCCCTATAACCTCGTTTCTGCTTTTTATGACTGGACATCACTTTCAAGGAGATGATTGGCTTGAAGCCCTCTTGGAATAAGGCTTTCAGACCAAAAAGTGTTTCCAATAGAGACACCTTGACTGGGCTAGTGCTAAAGTCTTGACGTGCTGAGAATCGGGATACAAATCAATAATTTTATTAATAATTCGATCTGACAAATTTTCATCTAATAGCAGTTTCATAGGGATGCTAAAAATAATTTTTTCTCTCGATCAGCAGCAAAAGCCAAACAAGCCTTGATATCCTCGGACGTTAATTCTGAAAAATCTTCAAGAATTTCTGCTTCTGTCATCCCACCTGCTAAATATTCTAAAATATCGTACACAGTTATACGCATTCCGCGAATGCAAGGTTTTCCACTCCGTTTTCCAGGTTCAATGGTAATAATATTTTGGTAATTCATAACGGCTTTATTATTTTCAGCTTTTTGATTATATCCTACTCTCCAAAACCATAGTAAACAGATAATGAGATTAATTTTGGGTTTCGTTCCTCAACCCAACCTACACTCGTCGGCGATCGCACTTCCATATGAGCATAAATCGTAGGGTGTGTAGGGTTCCTTACGGCATCCAAGAAAAGCGACAGCGTAACGCACCAATTTAATGATATTGGTGGTGCGTTACGGCGGATTGTTAATTTTGGTTTTTTGACCGAATTGGTAGCCGCCTAACGCATCCTACAAGATCAGCGATCGCACTTAATTTGTTTACAAGTCACCAAAACTAAACTAATCTCAGATTAAATTAAGCAAGTATCTCCTTATTAGCTCTGCACCTTCTCTTGCTCGACGATAAAGTTTTTCCCTATTCCCATTCGTATCTAGAGCTTTAAAGCCTCCAAATAAAAGTCCAGCAGCAGCTAAATCCTCAAATAGTGTGTTGCCAGGTAATTTAGATGTAAGTCCCAGAAAAGTAGCAGAAAAAGCTACATTAAACCAAATTACTTTTTCGGGAGCGAAACCTGTTAATACTAATTGTTCTAATAAATTTCCGCTACCACCGGCTACTCCATTGATCAAAATTCGTTGAACGGTAGTATTAGCAGTAAATAGACTTGCACCAAAACCTGAAAATGCACCTGCTATAGTTCCTCCTAGTATAGCTAACCCATTGAAATTCCTCGGATCGAATGAACCAGTACGATCTATCTCAGCAACTGAAGCTGATAATGTTCCCACAAGTCCTCCCTGAATAAAAGCGTTCTCTAATATAGCAATGTTGCCACTAGGATCGACAAAAATAGTAGGATTATTTTTAGCGTAATAATAATCATGTAATGTCAATGGTTGATTATTAAACCCCTCAAATGAATCTCTCGAAACAAACCTCCCTGTAGCTGGATCGTAATACCTTGCCCTTAAATAATATCCATCCACAGCATCATCAAACTGCTCACCTGCAAACAGGTAATTATTGCTTGCATTCCCAACTTTCTGGGTTAAATTGCCATAAGCATCATAGTCATACTCTTGGATTACTAACCCATTATTATTAGTTAATTGCCGTGTTGTTCCTAAACCATCGACTTGATAGAAAATACGTCCATTAGCATCCTCTTGAGAAATTAAATCCCATCCATGCACATATGAAGCTTCCACCGTACCATTAGCTTTATACTCCTCAATGACCTGAGCATATTGCTGTTGATTGCTATCAATTAAGAAGCGGGTTTCTTCCCCGTCAACCTTAATTGCAACCCGAATTCCCTCATGATCATATTCAAACTCAACTCGTCCAGTTTCGCCATTTTCCGTAGTTTCAACTGCTATTAACTCACCTTTGGTATTCCATTTATACTGTGCTTGAGTTTGACCATTTTCAATCTGGGCTGTGAGATTACCGTTGTTATCGTATTGGTATTGTGTAACTTTACCACCGAGGGCTTCTTCGATGAGTCGATCATTTTTGTCGTAGCTGTAAGTAGTTGTACCTTCTACCGAGTCAATGCGTTCTAAACGGTTGCCTACGGAGTCGAATTTGTACTGAGATGTTTTGTTTCTAGCAACGGCATCAGTAATTTTCTCTTGGATGAGACGATAGAGTTTATCGTAGCTGTAATCAACTACGCGCCCATCATTTTCGACTACTTTGGTACGGTTGCCCATTGCATCAAGAGTATAACTGTAGCTAGAAATAATCCCCGTTTGGTTGCGGTTTTCTAGATAAGTTAAACGGTTTAACAGGTCATACTGTTGATTTTCAGTGACACCGTTGGCAAATTGGGTTTTAATCAAATTGCTTACCGCATCATAACTATAATCGGTAATGCCACCATCGGGATCGATTACCGTGTCGATGCGGTTCAGTGCATCGTAAGTGTATTTGGTTGCACCAGAAGGAACGGTGAGGGAGAGAATGTTACCTGCTGCATCGTAGGTGTAAGTAATTTGGCGGTTATCGGGTTCGGTGCGAGATAACAGGCGATCGCGTTCATCATAACTGTAATTTGTCACCCCTCGGTTATCGGTAACGCTAGCTAATTCTCCTGTGAGAGTATAGGTAAAGTTTTCGGTAGACGTACCATCGGAGAAGGATTTTTCCGTTAGCCAGTTGCGAGCATTATATTCGTAGGTTGTTGTTGCACCATTAAAGTCAGTGACGCGGATTAAATTACCAATCTTGTCGTGAATGGTCTCATTGCGCTGTCCTCCTGGCAGAATCATCGCTTTGCGTTGTCGCAAGCTATCGTATTCAAACTTGGTAATGTTGCCGTTTGCGTCTTTTTGCTCGATTAAGTTACCGACGGCATCATATTTGTACTCAGTTCGTTGATTTAAGACATCTACAACCGCCGTCAGCCTTCCTAATGCGTCATATTCGTATTTTGTCGTATTTCCTGCCAAATCTGTTTCTGCTACGATCCGTCCTAAAGAATCGTAAGTCATCGCCATCACCGTATTATTGGCGTAAGTAGTCGAAATTAGCCGATCTAATCCGTCATAGGCATAATTAGTTATCCGTCCTAACCCATCCGTCATGGCAATTTGTCGCCCATCTGCGTCGTAGATGTAGGTGGTGACTTCACCCAGGGCATTTGTGCGGACGGTTAAACGATCTGCTTTATCGTAGTCAAACTCGGTGCGGTTGCCTAATTCGTCGATTTCGGCAATAACTAGCCCTGCTTTGTCGTATACTTTCTTCGTTCTGGGATTATTGGTGAGGTCGTTGGGAGTGCTATCAGGATAGATTACTTCTATCTGTCGCCCTAATTTATCGTAGATATAGAGGGTTTTGCGTCCTAATTCATCAACCGTAGCAATCAGACGGTCTAAAGCATCGTATTCATTCTTGGTGCGAGGATTATCGGCTAAATTAGTGGGAGTTTCATCGGGGAGAATGGTTTCTATTAGTAAACCGCGTTCATTATAACGGTATTCGGTACGTCTTCCTAATGCGTCAATTTCCGCGATTTTTTCCCCTGCTGCGTTGTATTCAGTTTTGGTAATTCCCCTCGCACAGCCACAGCTACTACCTTCGGGGTCTGCTTTTTCAATTAAGCGTCCTTGGGCATCATAGATATAGTTAGTAATTGCCCCTAATGCATCGGTGACGCTGGTTACTCTGCCATTACGGTCATAGGTAAAGCTAGTTTTTACCCCCGTTGGGTCTGTGAGTGCGGTAATATTTCCGAAAACATCGTAAGTAAAATTACTGCGATTACTGTTAGCATCAATAACTTCCGTGAGTAAGCCAAATTGGTTGTAATTGTAGGTAGTGACCTTACCCGCAGCATCCCGACGACTGGTGAGATTACCCTTCGCATCGTAGTTGTATGTGGTTGTATTGCCGAGTGGGTCGGTTTCGGTAAGCAGGTCGTTATTGGCGTTATAGGTAAAGCGAGTAGTATTACCTTCACCGTTAGTTTCAGTGAGTTTGTTACCGCGACTATCGTAGGTGTAGCTGGTGATATTACCTTCGGGGTCAGTTTCGCTGATGACATTATTATTTCGATCGTAGGTTCTTGCTGTTACTCCACCTAACGCATCAACTTCGCTGGCAACATTACCCCGTTCGTCAAAGACGTAAGTAGTGGTATTGCCAAAGGGGTCTTTAACAGTTTGGCGTGAGGCAGCAGAATTATAGTTAATATCTAAGGCATTGCCATCAGCATCAAATATTTTGCTAATTTGCCCTTTTTCATCGTATTCGGTACGAACACCAGTTCTACCTAACGGGTCAATGATTTCAGTGAGATAATGAGGGCGATCGCCTTCATATTTAAAGGTAGTTTCATTGCTAGTGCGATCGCTAAACTCAATGAGATTGCCATTTGCGTCATAGCTATATTTCAACGATTTGCCATCGGGGTCGATGATTTGAGTAATGCGCCCCTTAGCATCACGGATAAAGTCTATTTCTACCCCTGTGGAACTGGTAATACCATCATCAGCAAAGGTCAAAATATTACCATTGCGGTCATTTACAGTCTTTAACCCCTGATATTGGTTGTAATTATATTTCGTACCATCTTTGGTAATCAGAGTATAATCACTGGGATTGTAAGTAAAGCCGAATAAATACAGACCCGTTGAACCATCACTGTTTAAACTCAAAGGAAAATACGGAACTTCCAAAGTTTCATAAACACCTGGGTCTGGTCGGAAATAAGGTTTATACCTTGCACCCAAGAACCCACCACCGTCAACTTGGGGGTCAAAGGTAAAGCCAACTCTACGACCATCGGGAGTATTCAGCGTTACCCGCGTACCGACAGTAAAACTATTCCCACCAAAGAAATTATCAAGCTTCAGGTCAGTTCCCGTGGGAGATGATTCCACAATTCCCGCATCTTGCATTCCCAATTCCCAACCATAACCAAAGTCACCTTGGAAATTAGCATCTAAACTGCTGTAACTGCGAGTGATTTCAATAGGAATACCCGTTAGTGGAATTGATAAATCCGTAAAGTCTAAGCTAAATTCTCCTGGTTTGTTTTGGGAATTAAGACCTAAAACTAAACCTTGGACATTAATATTGCCACTAAAGTCCTGACTATAAACCCTGACGTAGTAAGTATCATTGCGATAGAGATTGGGATCAATTTGAGCGAGGATACCATTATTAACATTCCCCCTACCTTCTGCAATAGTTATATAATCTGGGTCGATAGCTGCGGGATTACTGATGTCAATTAAACTAATTGGTGCCAGTTCAACCCGGTAAAACTCCAAATCTGCATCGTTGACGCTTCCAATAATATCAGTGCGTTTGTTAATTACCAGATTGGAAGGATCAAAGCCACTCGCATCAAGCTCTACGATCGGTGCTTTTTTATCATTGGGGTTAATTACCCGTACTGAAATTCTCTCTATATCAGTATTCCCAGCAAAATCAGTAGCTTTTGCGACTAACTCAAATACTCCAGTTTGGTTCAGCGTGAGAGAGGCAGTATTTATAAAACCATTGGTAATATCATCAGGGGTAAGCGCAAGAGAATTACCATTAAATGAAAGGTCTAAATCCGCCAAACCAACATTATCAAATCCCTGGATTTTTAGATTTAGGGTTTCTCCCACTTTCAACACCGAACTATTAAAACCAAGATTTACTTGAGGTGCTTCTGTGTCTAAAAAGGGTGAAGTTACGACTAATTCAAATCTTTGACTCGCAATACCACCATTACCATCATCAACTTGAATTTCAACAGGGAATGCTCCTGCTGTTCCTGGAACCCAGTTAATCAAACCATTTTCATCAATGGTCATCCCCGTAGGAGCTATATTTAAGCGATATGCAAGCGAATCTTTATTAGGGTCAAAGGCTTGTATCTGATAAATAAAACTATTGCCAAGATCGAGACTAGAAGGAGCATTAGAAGTAATGACGGGTGTAGAGGCATCTTTCCCAACTACAATTCGGAAATTTTGTAGGTCACTCGCCCCAAAAGAATCCCGAACCCTTAAAGAAACATCGAAAATTCCTTGTTGATTTAGATCGGGCTTCCAAACGATAGTACCCGTATTCGAGTCTATCGCCATTCCATCAGGTTTTGTCACTAACTCAAAAGCAAGAGTGCCACCATCTGGGTCTACAGCAACTGGGTCATAACGAAATAGTTTATTCGTCTGAGCATACACAGGAGCTTCGCTGATAATATCGGGAGCTTGATTAAGTGTGTTTTCATTGATTTTAGCGTTTCCAAAGTTCCGATTATTAGCAATTTCACCTCGTTTTAATTCAACAAGATGAGCTCCATTTAATTGGGCTATGTTAGCTGCACCAGGTAATGTCAGAGCAATAAGGAAAATTGAATCATCATTGGAAGGATTAGCAGTATCAAGTCGAATAAAAGTATCGCCGTTATTTAAGAAAGGACTAAGGTTATAAAGTTCATCATCACCAGTAGCGTTACTCAAAGGGAGAATAGGATTTGCAAATGAATCTCCCACCCCACCTACGGTTACTAGAGATCCATTAGAAAAAAATATACCATCATCTGAACCAGCAGCAGAAGTAGTAAGTCGGCGACCATTGACATCAACAGTGCTGAATTGCTGACCACCTGCACTGTATTGAATACCTAATGCCATCTGAGCAATGAAATTAGGATCAGTTTTATCTATAGGGCTTCCTAAAGATAATATATTTGTCTGTGGATTTGCTCCTGTAAGACCACCATCAAGAATCGCAATTGTCCTTTGTGGTAGAGATGGATTAGAGTAAATTACAGTCAGACTCACTCCTTCAACTAACCTTGCGTTACCTGTTATTAGCTCGTCTACAGTAAAGTTATAAATACCACCCCTACTATCAACTTTATTTGCAACAATTGAGGTAATGTCTACACGTCCGGTTTCAAAGTTAAGACCCGTATCTCCAACATTATCTAGCCATGATATTGCCACTGAAATACCTTCAAAACCAATTGTTGTTGGTCGGAAGGGTTGATCGAATGTTCGAGTTGCAACATGCAGAAAAGCATATTCCACTTTTGAACCTGCTGGAATTTGCGCTTGGATGCTACCAGTGCTAAAAGTACCTAATCCATCTGTAGAAACTCCCGCTCTACCAACAAAAGTTGCTGCAATATCCTGTTTTGGTTGGATGAGGTTTAGGGAACCATTTGTAATAGAAACCCCTCCTTCTCCGACAGCCAAACCTCTAGGAAAAGTTTGTATAAAGTTTGCTGGAACAACTTGTCTAACGATATATGTTCCTTCTTCTAGCCTGGTAAATTTATAATTCCCGGTTTCATCTACATCTATAGTATTAGGGTTGTCATTTGCTGTTATTTGGATTGGCTCATTCGTATCTAGAATGCCATTATTGTTAATATCAAGGTACACTTTAATCCCTGACATCCCTGGCTCAAGAAAGCGCTCTTTTCCTTGAACTACTTCTATATCCCTCAAACTGTTACTATTGATATCATCCCAAATTGTACCCCTTATTTCACCCCAAGGTATATCAGTTAATTCAATTACAAAATTTTGAACATCAGTTGCTCCACGTCCATCATTGACAAGAATGCTAATGGCATAATTTCCTAATTTTTGTGTAGAAGTACCCCAAACAATCTCTCCTGTTATTTGGTCAATTGCCATGCCAGTAGGTGCAGATAATAGGGAGTAGGTTAAGCTATCTCCATTAGCATCCAAAGCATTAACATCATAGATATAATTTTGACTAGTAGAAGCGGTAGTCAACGGAGTGCTAGTAATTATGGGAGCCTAGTTGATATTGGGAGTAGTAATTGTGGTAGTTATAGTAAAAATTTGAATATCTGTAGCACCCCGACCATCACTGACTTCTACGGTAAAGTCATAAAAAGGCTTTAAATTTTCCAATGGGGCAAAGCTTAAAATTCCATTGCTATTAATTTCTGCTCTCAAAGGTGCATTAATCAATGAATAAGTCAGCTTGTCTCCATCGGGATCGACCGCTTCAAGCTGGTATGTATAAATTTCTTGGGTTTCTGTGTCAAAAATCAATTTCGGATCACTGGTAATCTCTGGTGCGCTGTTAATTCCTTCCCTGGTCAACAACTGCTGAACTCGTCCCTGATTTCCGGCTTTATCGACAGTCACCATCGTAAATGGCGCTTCACCAGCAATCGGCATAGTCACATTTGTAAAGGTAAAATTCCCATTCGCATCAGATGTAACTTTCTGCTGGGTTTCTACCAATATTACTTCCAACCCTGGCTCGGTTTTTCCAACTAATGTAACCGCATATTTATTAGTAATGTTATCCCCAACCTCCCCTGTATCGCTCTCAGGTGCTAATTGAAAACTAATAGGTGGAGCATTGCGGTCTAGAGTAAAATTAACCGTAGTTGTGCTAAAAACTTGAGAACTATTACCAGCTTTTAATTCCAGGGTGTAATTCCCGGAGGGCAAAGAGCCTTTACTCAATATTTCATATTGCTCTAAAGAAATATTAAAACTGCCATCGGGCTTTAAGGAACTACTAATATCGAAAAAACCATTACCGTTGAGATTCCCTTGTAAAGATATTGCATCCTTGGTTTGCCCATTTACAGTCGGATCAAGAGTAATGCGATCGCTATTACTTATCCCTGTGTCATTGGCAAGATTTGCGTTAATACTTGGAACTGGGACATTCTGATAGGGAAGAAAGTGACCGGGAAAACTGCTAAGTTGATTTGCTGTAACGTTGAGAACATTTATATAGGGTCTAGCGGCTAAACTACCAGTTCCATCGCTATCTAAAAGGATCGTTGTCCCTCGCAAATCAGAGCTAAATTGCACATATCCATCAGCGATAGGATTGACCCCGTTATATCCAAAACTTTGTAAAACACCCGTGAGGTCAATAACATCTGTGCGAAGTTCAAAATCTTTGATAGTATCCCCAGCATCACGAATATTGTTGTAAACAAAAATATCGCTACCCAAACCACCATAAATCGAATCAGCACCAAATCCACCCGTAATGCGATCGCTACCCGAAGTCCCAACTAAGTTATCCCGTCCGGATGTACCTAAAATATCATTTGTAGATTGCTCAACTAATAATATTTGACCGTTTAAAGTGATATTCTTAAAGTCATTTTCTACTTTTAAATCTTGAATTTGTTGTGATGTTAAATCACTCCCAGTAACTAACAGAGAGAATAATTTTCCTTCATCTCCATCACTGTCACTCGGGTTTAGTCGTGTATCTAGATAATGTCCTAGTTCTTCGGTGATAACTGGGACAATTTTTTCAACATTATATTGATTCGCTTCTAAAAATGATTTTGCCAGATAAATAGTATTTGTCTGTTGACTGAAAGCTCCCTGAGACTGAAGTTGTGTACCATCAACTATTTCTATATAAGGAAAGTAATTACCAGTTACAAAGTCCCTAATTAAAGTTGTGGCAGTTTCTGGTTGCCATTGCTTACCAAAAGGTATTTGCAATTTCTGGAGATAATCTGCTTCTTGTATAAAATCTTCTAAAGAGTTTTTCACTTCGTAAATTACGTACGATAGCGAGTTATTTATATCGGTAAAATCCGAAAAAATACTAGCCTCTTCATTTACTATGGAAAAATCAACCAGCAAAGCATCTTTTGGCGATGAGATAGTACTTGTAAATGATGGAAATTGGATACCTGTTATTGCTTGTGAAGGTAAATAATTTCCAAAGGAATCAAAAGTATGTATAGTTCCTTCATCAACAGGAGGAAGACTAGAAGAAAAGCTCTGGCTGTTATTTAATATAAATGGTGCCTGAAAGGGAGATGGTTTAGCACCAATAAAGGAAATATTATTTACTGCAAATAAATTGGACTGATTCAAAAAGTTATTTGATTCTAAATTTTCCATTGTTGGATTCCTATTTAAATCTATATTTTAAAATTTTGAATAAAGGCACTTTTAATATTTCTAATCCATTGCAAGATAGACAGAGTGAGAAACTATTTTCATTAGTTTCCAGAAAAGCCCTACTACCTAATTGGATAAAATTGACTGTGATTAATTATTAATCATAGAATGAATGTTTTTAACACCAATTATGATCACTAATTTTTGTATGTCTAGCTTTTTATTAAATTGCATCTTAATTCATACTGTTTTTTAAGGATAAAAAGAAGACATTTACTGACAAAATATTGAATTAGATTAAATAATATTAGCTACTCACTGCTAACATTACTGACTTTATAATGTGTAACCTATTATCATCATCAAAGTCTAGTATTTTTGCGTGCTTATAGTTTTTTTTGCTAAATCTTTATCATAAATTGCGGAAAATGCAGATAAAATAAAGAGAGTATAAATGAAGAACAAATTGTTTTTTCGCTAACAAGGTAAATTGATTTAGATTAAGTAAGAAGAATATACAGCAGATTCGATGTTTATGAGGTACAGTAACCGATTCCGACTCAAGGTTTAAAAAGCATCCCTGAAATTGGTGTACCTCACCTACCTCAAAAGCGCTGTACTTACTCAGTAAGTCATTATAAAGTACGTATTATTTATACAGGCAGTGCTTAGATTGAAAGTATCCTTTGACAATCTCTTAACTTTCAAACAATACCTCTGCTTCTTTTGCCCAACGACTTCTATCGGGTGATGCAGCAGGACGAGCATATACAGCCTTGTTACGAATCTCGATAATTTTATCTTCTTCGCGAATCATGCTAGGTGTGAATTGCGATCGCACCTCTAAAAAATCCCTCACTATCGCAGTTAAAGGCTTTTCCCCAAGCTCCAAACTAGACAACTCCCGCACATTTTTATAAAAAGCATTCTCCGCAGTTTTCCTCACCATCATCCCAATTTCTGCTGGAGTTAGTAACTTAGTCTCTCTCAGCAAACGCAACCAATCTTTTTCGCAAAAATCTAATCCTGGAAAATACTTCGCTAGGTGTAATTTAAAAATTTCATACCTTGCACCAGCATGGGGTAAATCCACAAAAATAATCTCATCAAAACGTCGTATTAATTCGGGTGGTAAAAATTCCAATCTGTTAACCGTTGCCATTACTAATACTTGAGATGTTCTTTCTTGCATCCAAGTCAATAATTTCCCCGCTAATTGACGCGATATACCACCATCATTATCAGCATCAAAACCAGCAAAGCCCTTATCAAATCATCGAAATAGAGAACTAAACCATACTCTCCATTTGCATCACAAAATTGTAAAAACTCTCGTAAATTCTTCCTCGATTCGTAAGCAGTTGCACCTCGTAATCCAGCCCAATCCGCAGCAATCATCGGTACACCCATTTTAG
>NZ_JAYGHN010000071.1:0-13897 GCF_034931845.1 Calothrix sp. UHCC 0171 | reverse complement strand
TGAATCAGAAGGAGCGGTATACCCAATTGCGCGAAAGATTGGCTCAAATTCTGGTAATTGCTTAAATTGAATCAACTCAAACCTACAACAACCATAAACTGTATTTTTCCCCGGTTGCTTGAAACTCGAACGCCTGACTCCTCCACCTCAAGCGATCGCATTTTCAAACCTCTTTTAATCCATACAATTATTCCAGTGATGCTTTCTCAAAGGCAATATTATTGGGCAACATCATCTGCCAGTCTCGCAAGGTTTCCACATCAGCTACAGGGTTAAGAAATTTTCCATCAAGCAGGTGTCCTCCAGCTTTGCGATCGCTCGTAATGAAATGAAAGTGATAGCCTGCGACGTTTACATCCTTGAGAAATTGCGGCAGTTGAAATCCCACCAATGTACCCCGCACATTTCGCAATTCAAAAACACTTTGCTGCTGACTAACCACCTCACTTAACGGACGATAAGGCGGTGTTTGTTTGGGGACACTCCTCACCTTTAAATAGGGAAAGGTTCCTTCCAGGCGAATTGCATAGGGCAAGTTCGGCGTTGACAACCGTTCATTAATTTGCTGCTGCAATTCTTTATAGGTCATTTGCCCAGTTAAACGAAGCGATTTCTCTCTACGGAAAAATGTAACAACAGAAAATGGTGTTCTGATGTCATCTGCAACGGGATAGGCAACTCCATCACTTTTGATTTGATAAAACTTGCCATTGAGAACAACCATCTCTCCATCCAATCCCTCAAAAGTACCCAAGCCAAAGTCCCCATGACCTTTAAGTTTAGCTAAGGTTGAGGCTCCTTCATACACGCCAATGTTTAAGGCTCCCAAAGTAGAAACCTGAAATCCGGGATAAGGCTGAAGACGTTGTTGAGAATAGGCAGGTAACACACTCACTGCCAGAACAATCAGGCATACCACAATCCATAAGTACCGTTTTAGCTTCACTGTCTTTTCCCTAGTAGAAGATGAAACCTGGGACTAAAGTGTAATCATTTTTCTGTATAACATCCTTAATTTGGAGAATTATACGGAATTTTCCACATAATTATAGGTTGTCACGCGCCAACAATTATTAGAGCAGGTGCAAGACTTTATTAGGCTTTGTTGACGAATCTCGCTCTTTCATAAACCAGTCCCCTCGACCCTTTAAAGTACAGAAATTAGTATTATATTGCGACACAAAACGGAATACACAATTGGAAACACCCCTCACGGGGTTCAAAATGTGAAATACCAGCACTCGCTTCAAGCTGGTCATAGGAGATATTAAACATGGAAAATACTCAAATCGTTTTGAACGCTCTCATCGTCGCGTTAATGTTCGCTTTTCTGTTGCTAATCCTGTTCGATTTCTGTGCAGGATTGATAAATTTGTGGAATTCACAAAATCAACACTTAATTTCATCTTCTTGCAAACCACAAATAGAAGATAATCCCAAACTCTCCAACTTCAAACCATTAGTAAAACAGCTTAATCCTACAAAATATGAAGATATAGCTACGAATAACAGCAATGAGATTGACACAGAATCGCTGGAAAAATTGATACAGAATTTACCGCAAACTCGGATTCGGACTGCGGCGCGACGGTTAGGTATTGCGGATAAAGTTGATGGCAAATATGAGAAATTAAGAGTATTGAGAATGCACCTCCAATCCAAATTGAAAACTCAACCACAACAAGTAGCCCAGGTATTGAATAAAATAGTTGAAGCATCCAAAACTAAAGCGATCGCAGACTAATCTAATCACATCAAAACTGAATAACAGTAGACAGATTACTCGGTCTAAATCTGTCTACTATCTTTCGTTAAAAAACTTCTGGTTCTGTGGAGGACTGCCATTGTTTCTTAACTTCTTCCAAATCATGAGAATTCCAATAATCTTCCATTTTCTCGTCCCATTCTCGTGATAAACGTAAATATTCCTCTTTTGGGGATTCGGCAACGGCACGCAATGATAAATCGTCGCAATCTATAACACCTTCTGCAACTAAGTCTCCCAAATTATCGGTATCCCAGATTGAAGTTTGTAATATGATTGGGTTGACGTTATCCATTGATTTATTACCTCAAAAATACAAATATACCAACATTTTCAATCATACAATAATCAGGATGTGAGATGTAATTTTACATCGTTAGTGATAGTCAAATTATTGACCAAAGACCTACTATTCATCAACTTATAAATCCATAGATTGGAAGATAAATGATGAATTAACCTGGTTTATGGCAATTTATCTCGAACATTTCTGTACGAAAACTGGTAAACCAATCATCGCGAATGGTGAGTCAATTATCGAAAAGATTGAACATTGTTTGGCTGAATATTTTGCACCCAATGCTACGTTTAAATTGGGAGTTGTATATCCAGGCTTGACGACGGAAGAAGATTTGAAGCAATTTACTTCCCAAGGATTAACACTGGAATTTGCAGCCGATCGCCGTTTTTATTTTATGGATGAAAGGTTACGCGAAAAGCTATTTGACCAACCTCATTTTGGTGCAGCATACGGTTCTAACTTGTTCACACCTTGTAAAAGTTTTTCGGAAAGGGAGAACTTGCGAGTGTTGGTAGTCGATGCCAAAACCGGAGAAAATGGTGGAGTAATGCCAAATTCGGATGCGATTCTCCACGGGAGACGCTTCGCGATCGCACTTGTTGGTGACGGCGATGGCAAGATTGATATTAGGCTTCATACATCATTAGGAAATCAAGAATCAACCCCATTTCAAACCCGTTTTGGTATTAAAGAAAGACGTGCTGGGTTAGATGTAGATGACGAAAACCAACCACTTGTTAAAACTTGGCAATTGGGAAAAGGGACATTTGCTCCAAGGGATTTAAGCAATATCGGAAATGGTTACGATTTAATTATTTCCTCCGATCAACTTAAGGGACGAACTGTGGGGGAGCGGGAGCGCGAGGAATTGGGAGAGCGTGGGAAAATAGGAGGGAGAAAAACAGGTAATGTAGTTGAGAAATATTCCTTACCTCTAAACTCCCCGCAGTCGCTACAACGGGGGGAACCCCCCGAAGTTTGCTGGGAAGAAAATCTCCCCAGCAACTTCTCTCCGCAACGCGCTGCTCTTCCAACTCCCCCCATCCCTCACTCTCCTGCTCCTCTCCAACCGGGGGAATACATAATGACGATGGGAATTGGGAATAAAACTGATGCTTATTACGGTATCACTTCGACTGGCGCTCAATTTTGGAATTCCTTTCCTCAAGGGATTAAAAATGATGTTCTTCCACTCTTAGAAAGACGCTTGGAGGAACTTAGAGATATTGCCGATGACCCTCGAAAAGTTGCCCAGGATTATATTAATTCGATAGAGGCTCGATTTAAGCATCAAATGCAGTCTCTGATGAAAAGTGAGGATTTAATTGATTTTGATAACTTAGATTTTGGGGATATTGAAAATCAAATCGATGAGATGTTTTCATCAATGAATAGCGAGAATAATTTAATTTATCGCATTCTCAAGACAGATTTAGAGAGGCATTATCAACTATTAGAACATCCCAAAATTATAGATAAACTCCAGGAATATTTGCGCGAACAATATATGGATTGTGCCACGGGGAGATTTATTAAATTCGACTCTGCTATGGCACAAACTTGTCACGATTTAGCTGCGAATGAGGTTTGTTATCCGAAATTTCCCGACGGTGCGGAGTTGATAGTCTATCGTGGTCCGACTGCAAATTCCAATACCGTGGATATTTATATCAATCGACATTTACCCAACGAACTTCTAGATATTGGAACTATCAAAATGTCGCCCCAAGGATTAAAGCATTCGCTATCTGATTGCGATGGCGATAGGATGGCGATCGCTCTAGCATCGAAATTCCCACATACCGCAGCCGAGATTAAGCAAAAGCAGCTTCCAGAAAATCGATACGCGGAGATTATTAAACCAGAAAAACAAGCTTATATAGGTTCTTTTGAACGAATAGCCCTAGATGCAATGGAAAATAAAATTGGTGTGGTTGCCAATTTGTGTATGAAGGGAATTGCGCTGGAAAATGAGTGTGTCTCGATTCCAGATGGGGAAGCAGAGAAATTTATTCGGGATATTTCTTGTGCTGCGGTAGAAATGTTAAAAGCAGAAAATCAAAGTTTTGGTTCGGTTAAGTATCCAAATAATCTGCGATCGCATATCGTCGAACTTGCACAATTATGTCCACAATCACATCAAGAACAAAGCCAATATTCAATAATTCCACAATTCAAGATTGGAGAAATATTAGAAAGAATCGGTAAATTTTATCATAACGTTGTGGGAGCCTTGGGAGGAGAATTGCAAATCGAAGTTGACCGGGGTAAAAGTGCTAATCGTTCCAATCCAGAAGTTGTTAATGCTTGCAATACTATTATTAAATGCTTTGATGTCGCTCCTTGGGTTGAAGAAAGAAAATGGGAAGATGTGTATACGAAGAGAGATATAAACATCAAAGGTCATGGTGCGATCGATATGATGGCAAAGATGACCAATGATGCATTTTCTGAAAGTGCGATCGCAGCACGTTCGACCCAACAATTTCAATATTTATTTAAAGGGGTCGAATTTACACCCATTCAAAAAGCAAGTGCAGTCCAAATCAAGAAAATATACGACTCACTAATCCATCGAGCGATCGCAATCAGTCGAGAAGTCGAACAATCTCCAGGTTTAAAAATTATCGCAACTAATTCCCAAGGTCAACAAATCGAAATTGTTGGTTTAGCAGAGAAAAAACATCCCAATCTTTCTGATGACAGAAAACTCGATATTACGGTTGTCGCAAATAAAAGCCCCTATAGTAAAAGCCATAACAAATGGATTGCGATCGCTCCCGTATTTGATACAGAAGGAAAGCCAGAATTACAAAGTAATGGTCAACCAAAAACTCAGCATTTGGGTTATGTCTCGGAGACTTGTTTACAGCAATTACAAGGTGAAATCAAGCCATTTAATGAGTTTAGGAACCTGGAAAAAGAAATTGTATCGGGATTCACAACTAGCCAAGTTCGGGCAGCTTTTAAACAAGTAAGGGAGTATGCGATCGCTATCAGGGAAAACATCCCCGATGCTGAAAAAGAAGCATTTGCAGCAGCGATGTGGCAAATTTCCACTGCAAGTAAAGAAGATACAGAGCGGGTTTTCAAGAAAACATCGGCTGCTTTTGCAATATTTGGGGAAGAATTAGTCGAAAGGCTAGATAAACTACAATTTACCGAATTTGCAGTAGTGGGAACCCATAAACCCAGCAATGAGTATTTGGGACGTAAATGGGTGGGGGAAAAAGTTGAATGTCGTATCGAGCAATTACCTGATCCTACAAACCCAGAACATAATAAACGTTGGTTGGTTGTTGAAAATAAGAAATTGGGAGTATTTCGCAGCGAATCAGCACAGTTACCCATTGGTACATCTTTCAACGCAGAAATGACTTCTCCACCCAGCGCCTCGGTGCTTATTACCAGTACCCAAGGAAATCAATTAAAAGTAGGGCAGTTGAGAAAATATGCGTTTCCAGAAAGGGAATGGAAGGGGGAAGATGGGGTAATTATAATTAAAATTGCTGGGAATGGGAAAGCCGTTACACCTCTTGCTTTCGTTGACGATAAGCCCTTGGGTGTTGTTGATAAAGAATCATTTCAATTGTTGAGCGAGAGATTGAAGACAAGGAGTATTAAAGTTGATGGGTTTCAATTTCAAGGAAAATTAGAATCCTCACCAGCAACGATCGCTCATATTAAAGTTGACCCAGAAACGGTTCGATATCCTCAAGTGTGGACTAGGGAAGATTCTTTGGTTAGAGAGAAGAAAATTAAGGCTGATGAGAAAATAAGTGATGAGGAAAGCTACTTAAAAATACCCACCATCGATATAACTAAAACCAAACCCATTAAGCGGGAAGAGTGGGAAAAGCAGATGTTGAGACAAGCGATCGCATGCTTGAAAGAGAATCCTGCTAATACTGGGGAGGAAATGCAAACAGCGACTTTTGGGGATGGGAAGTATCGGGTTATTTATCACGAACCCTCGGAGATGTTGCGGGTTGTGGATGAAATTGGTAATCGCGGGACTTTGTACAAACTACGGAGAGGAGAAGCTGTACAGGTGTGCAAGTTTACAGAAGAGGAAAAGCAAGATTTTGAAATACTAACGGTGGAATCGAGTCAAAAATTTCTCAATGCAGCATCAAAAAATTTTCAGAGGGAGTAATTGAAATTTTTACTGCTATCAATATTTCTGTTCCGCAGCCAAAACCTAAACCAGATGAGCTTTATAGCGATTTTTTAGTTCCCAGTTCCACAGCAGTAAAACTTGGATAATTCAGTTACCGTTCGACGCGAATTATTCTAAACTGTATCTCTGATTTTTAGAAATCGGGATTCCGATATCTAATGAAATCCTTTCTCTGGTAAGTATTTTAAGAATTGAGAGAAAAAATCTAGAAGTGCGATGCCCTTGGCAACTATCTTCGATAGTATCGCACATCATCATCTCAGGTTTACAGCATCAAATTCTTTACCCACAAGCTTTATAGCGAATTTTGATAGTTCCAGGTTTACAACACTAAAAGCCTTGAGAAATTACAAGCTAAGACACAACAATCAGCAACATAACAAGTATAAATTAAAGCAGTCAATTCTTACCGAAGGCGATCGCAAAAATAGTAGGAAAATTAATACAACAGATACTAAACACCATTACATTATTTAATCTATAGGGAAATGTGATACTTCGTAATGTGGTCAAATACCACCCCAATCAATAAGTTTTCTATTTACAACAAAACCTGATATTAAGCTCATCATTACTTGATTAGTTGATTAGCCGCATAAATACTGATAAATATAAAGTTAATTAAAAAAGTTTCATAATCATTACTCTAATCATCAGGGGCATTTAGCGATGAATAGGACACAAATATCGTTTCCAAATCTTGTGGTATCTAGTTTTTCGGTATTTGCGATGATAATTGGAGCTTCAAGCTTTTGGGTTATCGCACCTGCACAAGCACAAATTACACCCGATAATACCCTTGGTATAGAAGCTTCAAAAATAACACCAAATGTATTAATAAAAAATGGAATAGGTGACAGAGTTGATGGTGGAGCGATTCGGGAAAGCAATCTTTTTCACAGTTTCAGTCAATTTAATATTAACGATGGACAAAGGGTTTATTTTAGCAATCCATCGGGGGTAATAAACATTTTGACGCGGGTAACTGGTAAAGATGCGTCTAATATTTTGGGGACATTGGGTGTTGATGGAAATGCGAATTTATTTTTGATTAATCCCAATGGGATTTTGTTTGGGAAGAATGCCAGGTTAGATGTACGGGGTAGTTTTGTCGGGACAACTGCAAACGGGTTGCAGTTCGGTAATCAGGGAGTTTTTAGCGCGACAAATCCACAATCACCATCTTTGTTGACGGTAAATCCGAGTGCGTTGTTTTTTAATCAGATTAATCGGAATGCAGGGATTCAAAATAATTCAATTGCACCAGCAGGAAAAGACCCTGCGGGTGTTGATGTATTTGGTTTGCGCGTCCCTGATGGTAAAAGTTTGCTGTTGGTAGGTGGTAATGTCAGCATGGATGGCGGATGGGCGATCGCGAATGGTGGACACATCGAATTAGGAGGATTGATAGAAGCAGGAAGTATTGGTATTCAAAGTAATGGCGATAATTTTAATTTGAGTTTTCCCGAAGGTTTACAACGGGGAGACGTGTTGCTAAATAATAGGGCGCTCGTTCGTGTTAGTGGCAATGGAGGCGGTAATATTGTAGCAAATGCGAGAAATTTAGAGGTTTTAGCAGATAGCGAAATTATTGCTGGAATCGATTTAGGTTTGGGGACTACTAACACTCAAGCAGGAGATATTACCATTAATACCGAAAATATAATTGTTAGAGATTCCCAAATAGACTCTATTGTGTATGGACAAGGGATTGCTGGTAATGTAAAAATTATCGCTTCCGATTCTGTTGAGTTAAGTGGAGAAATCCGTGATGATAAACCAGGTACTGGCGAAGATATACTTTCCACAAATCCTGGAGGTATACTCGCCACATTAGATGTAACTGGTAAAGGGAAATCAGGAAATATTTATCTTGAAACTAGACGCTTAAGTGTGAGTGATGGTAGTAAAGTTCAAGTTGCTACTTTTGGCGAAGGGGATGCTGGTAATTTGTTTATTCGCGCTAATGAGATAAATGTTTTTGAGACAGAGAAATCAAACTTCTATAGCACAGGTATTTTTGCAACTGTTGGAATCGATCCCCGCACAGTCAAGCTACCTAAAGGGAACGCTGGAAATTTGACAATTGAAACTGGAAAGTTAACTATTCGCAATGGTGGGGAAATAGACGTATCTACCCAAGGAGAAGGTAATGGGGGTCAATTATCCATCAAAGCTAGTGATTCAATAGAAGTAACAGGTGACTCGCCATACAATAGCAGAATATCAGCAGAAGTGGGCGATTTTGGTGTTAGAAATGGTGATCTTGGAAGCGGTATTGGAAATGGTGGAAGTATCACAATTGAAACTCCAAAATTAATCGTCAAAGATGGTGGGTTAATTATTTCTAATACCTCTGGTAAAGGCAATGCTGGAACAATCGATATTACAACTGGCTCGCTTTCTGTAACAAATGGTGGTCAAATTAATTCCTTAACGAGTGGACAAGGTTCGGCTGGAAATATAACCATTACAGCAAAGGATGCAATTTCTTTTGATGGAGTTAGTAATAGCAACGGTTTTCCCAGTGCTTTGTTTAGTTTAGTTGATACTGGTGCAGTAGGTAATGGTGGCAATATCAATATTTCTGCTGGTTCATTATCCCTAACTAACGGTGGAACTATAGGTGCCGATGTACGTGGAGCAACAGATGAGCTTCCAGGTGGTCAAGGTATTGGTGGAACTGTAGATGTAAAAGTGCGCGATACATTCACAATTTCTGGCACAGATAGCGGGATTTTTGGCAGTTTAGGTATTGGTGCAAGTGGACGAGCAGGAAATATCAAAGTTCAATCTGGAAATTTATTTATTCAAGACGACGGAAACATCATCTCTAGCACTTTTGGTAAGGGCGATTCGGGGAGTATTTCGATTACTGCAAATGAGTCAATTGTGCTAGATGTCGGCGGAATTTACAGCAATGTTCAATTTCGTGAGGCTGTAGGTAACGCTGGAAAAATTGACATCACAACAGGTTCGCTTTCTCTAATAAATGGCGCTCAAATTAATTCCTTTACTCGTGGACAAGGAAATGCGGGAGATATCACTGTTCAAGCTAGAGATGCGGTTACTTTAGATGGTTTTGGCGGAGATACTAACTATAGTGCCATATCAAGTAATGTGCTTGCTGGAGGAGTTGGGAATGGAGGCAATATCGATCTGACAGCTGTCTCTTTATCTATTTTTAATGGCGGAAAATTAAGGATTAGTGTCAATGGAGCAACAGATGAACTTCCAGGTGGACAAGGTATCGGTGGAAATGTAGATGTAAAAGTGCGCGATACATTCACAATTTCTGGCACAGATAGCGGGATTTTTGGCAGTTTAGGTACTGGTGCAAGTGGACGAGCAGGAAATATCAAAGTTCAATCTGGAAATTTATTTATTCAAGACGACGGAAACATCATCTCTAGCACTTTTGGTAAGGGCGATTCGGGGAGTATTTCGATTACAGCAAATGAATCAATTTTGTTAGATGTGGGCGGAATTTACAGCAATGTTCAATCTCGTGAGGCTGTAGGTAACGCCGGAAAAATTGACATCACAACAGGTTTGCTTTCTCTAACAAATGGCGCTCAAATTAATTCCTTTACTCGTGGACAAGGAAATGCCGGAGATATCACTATTCAAGTTACAGATGTGGTTACTTTAGATGGAAGAGATAGTAATGGAAATTCCAGTGCTTTTTTTAGTACCGTTGAGAGTAATGCACTGGGTAATGGTGGAGAAATAAATATTAGTGCTAGCTCATTATCCTTGAAAAATGGCGGATTAATCAGTTCTAGCACTTATGGCAGAGGTGACTCAGGTAATATTTCAATTGCAGCCCGTGATGCTATTTCTCTAGATTCTGCATCATATATTTATAATAGTGTGGAAAGTTCTGATGCTGTAGGTAATGCTGGTAATATTGAAATTAACACTGATTCTTTAAAAATTGTCGATAGTTCGGGAATTAGTGCTAGTACATTAGGTCGAGGAAATGGAGGCGATATCAATATTGAAGCGAAAGATTTAGTAGCAATACTCAATGATAGTGCTTTAGCTTCTGATGTTCGAGAAGATGCAATTGGTAACTCTGGAGATATTACACTTACAACCGGAAGATTAGTCGTTAAAAATTCACAAGCTGGACCCTCTACATTAGGTCAAGGAAATGCGGGTAATTTTAAAATCATCGCTACAGATTCTGTAGAATTAAGTGGACAAGTCCCTAAACGTGAAGGTGATACTAGTATAGAGGGTTCGGTTGGTTTTCCTGGTGGTTTGTTCGCTCAAGTAGATTTAACAGGAAAAGGTCGAGGAGGTAATTTAAGTGTTGAAACTAGACTTTTAAGCATCAGCGATGGTAGCAAAATTCAAGCAGCAACCTTTGGCGACGGAGATGCTGGGAATGTGTTTATTCGTGCTGATGAGATCGATTTATTTGAAACAGAAATACCTAACTTTTTCAATACGGGTATTTTTGCTGGTGTTCAAACCGATGGACGAGTTGAAACTGGTATTGCTGATCCTCGCAATGGTAAACCACCTAAAGGTAATGGTGGAAATTTGACGATTGAGACAAGAAAATTAAGTGTAAGAGACGGTGCTGAAGTTTTTGTACAAACTACAGGAGAAGGTGACGCAGGAAAATTATTCATCCGTGCTAACGAATCTGTAAATGTTACAGGTGTATCCACAGGAACATTTGAAAGACAAAGGACTAGCACCGTTACTGCTGGTGCATCTCAGAGAAGTACGGGTAATGGTGGAAATTTAACAATTGAAACTTCATTGCTGAATGTAGCAAATGGTGCATTTATCAGCACTAGTAGTGAGGGAACTGGTAACGCAGGCATCATGACTATCAACAGCGATCGCATCCGTCTAGACAACAAAGCTTCTCTCAACGCCAACACCCGTAGTCCGAACAAAGACCCTAACAAAGAACAAGCAACCATCAACCTCAATACCAGCGCTCTAATCCTCCGTCGCAACAGTAATATTACCACCAACGCTACAGGTCAAAATGTCATTGGCGGTAATATTAATATCAACGCTGACGTATTAGCTGCCTTTGAAAATAGTGACATAAGCGCTAATTCTAGCGATTTTCGTGGCGGTCGAGTCAAAATTGTTTCTCAAGGTATCTTTGGCACTCAACCCCGCAGTTTTCCCACAGCAGAAAGTGATATTACTGCTACAGGTGCAAACCCTACTTTTAGTGGAACTACAGAAATTAATACTCCCGATGTTGACCCCACCAAGGGAATCATCGAATTACCAAATGATGTAGTTGACGCAACCACCAAACTGAGTCAACTTTGCCCTAGAGGTTATGATGCTTTTATCAAACCTTTAAGCAGTTTCACTATTACTGGACGCGATGCGTTACCAGCGAGTCCCCTCGAAGCACTCCCAGGTACGGCACCTACTCCCCTAGCAACTTTGGACGATGGGGGAAATGGGAGACAAGAGGGACAGGGGAGACAAGGGAGAGAAGAAAATATATCTTCCCCCACTCCCCAAATTATTGAAGCACAGGGTTTGGTAAAAACTAAAGACGGTGGTATCTATCTGGTTGCTAATGCAGCAAATGTAACACCATCCTCTGGTTATGCGATGCCGAAATGTCCGAGCGATCGCAACTAAAACATTACTAATATTGAAAATATCCAAATTACTACTTTGCAAATCTTCACTATTTTGATGTAGTGTGAAATATCGTCAATTCCAAGCCTCAACCTAAAACTCAGGTTCGCAGTATCAAATCTATAGTCCATAAGCTTTACAGGAAATTTAGATGACTTCAGGTTCGCACTGCTAAAAGCTGTGGAGAAAACAATATTACTAAGCGCGATACTCCCGAAGGGAGTGGCTGCCGCCATCGCAATTCCAGCCTCACTTTAAAACTAACTATCTTTAAACACTTCCACTAAAATATCTTCTGGATATATGCCAACTTGCCCAAACCTGGGATCGTGAATCCGCTCAACTGTAATATTTCTATTTCTGCAAATTGACGATGCAAAACGTCCTTTGTTAGCAGCTTCCTTCGCACCAATATTAATCCCATTGAGATTTGCAAATCCCATTACCGTAAACTTGTGTCCATTGGGATAGTTGTATCGTTCTTGCTCCGCTTCGATGATCGCAATGCGATTACTGTACTCCAATAATCTTTGCTCCTGCTCTGCCATTTGTTGAGCAATTTCTGCTAATACCTGTATTTGAGTTTTTGGTTTTTGAGCATCTTGCTGAAATATTTTAACCAAAGTGCGATGTGCCCAGATACGAAACTCCACACTAACCCAAGCTGCTAAATCCACTGCGATTTCTGGATGCACCCAAGTTCCTTGGGGAATTTTGTCACCACGTCCTTTGATTGACATAATCAAATTAGAAATCGGAATCCCGATATCTAACGAAAGCGCCTCCCAGTAAGCTTTTGTAGAATCCAAAGAGGAATAATGTCCCCATTGTTGAGAGCAAGCTTTACACATTTGGGTCGCATTAACGTAACCTGATGGCACATAGAAATTTGCAATTTTTGCAGTTTCACTTAATTGGGCGATCGCGCTACCATTCCAACTATGTGTGATTAGTTTCATAAATTAACACCGTATTTTTGGAGAGAACAAGTACCTGTTTTGTGAGATTGCGTATTCTCAAGCTCTAAAGATAGTTTAGGTTTGCAGTGTCAAACCCTGATAATGCGAGGCTTTTAACCCCTCCATGACATCTCTAGGTTTGCACTCTAAAAATCGTAAAATCTGAACTAATCCGATAAGCCATAACGCACAGCACGAACCGCAGCTTGGGTGCGGTCATCTGCACCGACTTTCATGAGAATATTGTGAATGTGGGATTTAACTGTCCCAACTGTGATGTAAAGTTTATTTGCAATCTCAGTATTTCTATTCCCGTCCACAATCAGCTGCAATATCTCCAATTCCCTTTCAGTCAAAGGATATAAGTTCAACATCTCTTCATCGATATCATCAATATCAGAAGATGCAGATTTTAACAGAAGTCGAGAACTGCGTTGTGCTTTTTCAATCACAAAACGCGCGATCGCTGGGTCAATCCAAGTTTGACCAGATTTAGTCAAATATATAACTTCGGTTAGTTTCTCAAATCCTATATTCTTCAGACAATAAGCATCAGCACCCGCAGCAAATGCACTCAGTATCGTTTCCTTGCGATCGCATAATGTGAGGATAATCACTTTTATGTCAGGATTGCTCTTTTTGATTTCCCTAGTAACTTCAATACCATCTCTATCGGGTAAACCAATATCAATAATCGCGACATCCGGCTGTAATTGCCTCAATAACCTCAAGCCATTCTTACCATTAATCGCATCTCCCACAATGGCAATTTTCTGATTTCGTCCCAAGCTAGTTTTGATACCAATTAGCGTCAATTCGTGGTCTTCGATAATAACTAAACGAATTTTCTCAATATCTTGAGATTCTGATTCTAGAGATTGAAGGGAAAACTTATTTTCTGATACTGCACTACTTACTTGCACAGACCAAAATCTATTTTCAGACTCATCAAACTTTGAGATTTTCATAGTTAACTCCTTTCTTGTCATCAATTTCTCACTCCCATTTCCTTCTCTCCCCGACTCTTTCATTCCCTCACTCCCTCTTTATCATCAAGG
>NZ_JAYGHN010000070.1:0-14023 GCF_034931845.1 Calothrix sp. UHCC 0171 | reverse complement strand
CGCCGCGATCGCATTTATTGTCCAATTTTTCTTAACATTAATCGCCTTTGGTTCGGGGGCACCAGGTGGATTATTTGCACCCAGTCTGATTTTAGGTTCTTGTTTGGGACATATTATTGGGGCATTTCAGGAATATCTGTTACATGCAGGTTCCCCGACTACTTATGCCTTGGCGGGAATGGGAGCATTTTTTAGTGGTGTTTCTAAAGTCCCAATTACAGCAATTGTCATTGTCTTTGAAATGACAACCGATTTTAATTTAGTCCTACCATTAATGATTGGTTCGGTGACATCGTATCTCGTCGCCGACAAATTAGTACCCGGTTCACTTTATGACAAACTTCTGAAGTTAAAGGGTATTAACATTGAATATAAAACTTCCACAGAAGGCATCCTCACAAAATTAACCGCCAGGGAAGTGATGCAAAGTCGAGTCGAAAGTTTAGATGCAGAGATGTCAGTTGAAGAAGCAATGCAGGCTTTTTCGCGATCGCATCACCGTGGTTTTCCCGTAGTTGATGACAGTAGATTAGTGGGAATTGTCACACAAACAGATTTGCTCAAGGCTGGTGATAGTCCCAATCAAGAGCTTGATAAATCCATAATCATCAAGCAAATGGTATTGCGGCAAATTATGACACCGGAACCAGTCACGGTGACACCCTACCACAATTTGAGTAATGTTCTATATTTGCTAGATAGATATAAAATCAGCCGCTTACCTGTTGTCGAAGGTAAAAGATTAATTGGCATAATTACCCGTGCTGATATTATCCGTACAGAAGCAGATCATCTCAACTGCGAAAACCCGGAAAAACCCCCCACAGAGCCTTCATACGTTGTTTATCAAACCCGTTCCCCCAGCATTGGTAGAGGGAGATTATTATTACCAATTGCCAATCCTGACACCGCCGCTACTTTAATTAAAATGGCAGTTGCGATCGCCAGGGAACGGCATTATGAAATCGAGTGTGTGCAAATAATCCTCGTACCTCGCTACAGTTCCCCCGCCGAAACCCAAGTTCGCACCACTCAAAGCCGACGATTATTGCGGCAAACAGAAGTCTTAGGGAAAAAATGGCAAATCCCCATCCACACCCAAATTCGAGTCGCCCACGATGTCGCCCAAGCCATCTTAGAAACAATTAGCGATCGGCATATAGATATTCTGCTGATGGGATGGAAAGGTAGTACAGATACCCCCGGTCGTATATTTGGTAACGTTGTCGATACTGTGGTTCGCCAAGCGACCTGTGAGGTAATGCTAGTAAAACTCGGCACTCAGCACAGTCGGCAAGAAGGTGAAGCACCTGCAACACCCACTAGCCAACACCCAGCAGTGAGTACCGAAGACTCAGGAATACAATTCAACAACTGGTTAATTCCCATGGCTGGGGGACCAAATGCTTGGCTAGCGATAAAATTATTACCAGCATTAGTTACTTTAGGCAATGAGCCGAAAATTCGTCTTACTAGAGTTTTTCACCCCAGCGAAGTCAAGCCCGACATGAAGGTATTAGAAGACGCAATCCGACAAATTATTCGTCGCCGCCAGCTTTACACTACGGTGATTGCTGAAGCAGTCAAAGCCGAATCAGTTAGCGAAGGGGTAATAAATCTAGTGAGCAAGGGACATTATGATGTAGTCGTTCTTGGAGCCTCTCGTGAAGGAATGTTACAACAAGCAATCAAAGGTAATATTCCCGAAGCGATCGCATCTGGAGTGGAAAGTACGGTAATTTTGGTAAGAGGTGCAATTAATGCAGAATAGAAAATTAATATAGCCCTCTGCAAGTACCTGAAAAAATGAAGCGTCGTCAATTTATTACCATTGCTGGAATCACAACTTTAGCTACTCAGTTTTCATTCTCAACAGTTCAAGCGGAAATTAACCCACAAATAATCATTAAACCACCTCGTTTGCAAATTGGTGATACCGTGGGATTGGTTGCACCAGCAGGTATTATTGAAGCAAAAGATATTGAAGATGCTACTAAAACTTTTGCGGCTTTAGGACTGAAAGTCAAGTTAGGCAAATATATCTTAGAAAGATATGGATATTTAGCGGGGACAGATATTCAACGTGCCCATGATATTAATCGCATGTTTGCAGATAAGTCAGTGAAAGCTATTATTGCTATGCGTGGTGGTTGGGGTTGCAATCGGATTTTATCTTTACTTAACTATATAGACATTCGCAAACATCCCAAAATTATCCTGGGATATAGCGATATTACATCATTACTATTAGCAATAAATGCTCGCAGTCGGATTGTGACATTTCACGGTGCAGTGGCAACATCAACTTGGAATGAATTTACTTTAAGCTATCTGAAGCCGATTCTTTTTGATGCTGGAAGTGTAACCATGCAAAATCTCAATCATATAGAGGCAGCCAGAGTCGAAGTCATCAATCCGGGAAAAGCCAAGGGTAAACTTGTTGGTGGTAATTTGTCAGTATTATCTTCGATGTTGGGTTCTCCATATTTACCTGGATGGAATCGGCGTATTTTTTTTGCGGAAGATATCGGTGAAGATGTGTATCGTATAGATAGAATGCTCGCTCAATTAAAAAATGCTGGGATTCTCAATCAAATTTCTGGATTTATTTTTGGACAATGTACTAATTGCAAACCAGGTGATGAACCGACATTTAAGTTAAACCAAGTCTTAAAAGAATATATTCAACCGTTAAAAATTCCCGCTTTTTACGGTTCAATGATTGGTCATGTTAAAGATAAATTTACTTTGCCTTTAGGGGTAGATGTGGAGATAGATGCAGTTTCCGGAACAATCAAAATGCTAGAACCAGCAGTTAGTTAGTCATCCATAATTATTTTTCGCAGAGATAAATTCTAGCTCCTCAGTTAGAAGCTATATGACGATAAATCAGTATTAATATTGATTTCTGTTTTGGTAATTACTGAGTATTGCAAATTTCTTTTAGGCATATGCAAGATTATCCCTTTGATATTAAGAAAATACAGCTTGAGCAACCAGCCCTAGTCACCTCTAATATTGTTAGTTATTTAGTGAATAGTAATGCCCCAATTAGTGTCGAAACTATTTACAAAGAAAATACTAATGCTCAAACAGGCGATGATACAAGTCAACCCCAAAAAACTGATGAGACAATTAAAGAAATTGCTAATTTTTTGCTAGCACATCAAGAGAAAGCAGAAATTATTATTCATATTCATGGATATAACACTGGGGAAAAAGACTTTGAAGACTGGACAAAAAATATTTATCAATACATTCTTAATGATAAATTCATTAGTCAAAAAACTCTTGTTTTTATTGGATATCGTTGGCCTTCAGAATCAATTGCTTTAAAAGCTGATGAAGATTCAGAGTCTTTTCTAAACAATGTTGCTAAAGCAATTCAAAGTTTACCAATTTTCTTTAGAACAGTTTTGGATTCTTCCCTGCGAGGGATTATTGTTTCGTTTACTTTACTACTAATTTTTTTAATCCCTTTTACAGGTACAGCTTTATTATTAAATAATCCCAGTTTTTTAGCCAGTTTATTAGTATTTGTGACAGCATTTTTTACCTTTTTATTTGGTTTTGTATTCTCCGCAATTTTGCTGAGGTCTACGATTTACTTCCGAGATTCTTATCGGGCTGTAAATTATGGAGTTCCAGATTTAGTAGAACTAATTAGACAAATTGATAATGCGATCGTCGAAGAATCTGATAAGTCTGAAAGAGTAACGATAGCACAGAAACAAGAAAAGTTATCACAGACTTTTGCTAATAGTAATTCCGGGATAAAACTATCTTTTATGTGTCATAGTATGGGTGCATTTGTGACAACAAATGTAATTCGTATCCTTTCCGATGTATTTGATGAAAAATCTATCCAAACTCAGCATAGTCCTGAAAATCAACCATCTCTAGAACTTGGAAATGCTTTTTCTTTAGGTCGTTTAGTCCTCGCTTCACCTGATATCCCCATTGAAACTATTATGCCTGAAAGGTCGAATGTTTTACGTTCTTCCATTCGACGATTTGAAGAGTCTTATTTATTTAGCAATCAGGGAGACTTTATGCTGCGAGTGGCTTCAACAGCCGCTAATTATTTAAGTTTTCCAGCGAATACTTATGACAGAGGCTTTAGATTGGGTAATGTTGTGGTTCGTGATTATGATGAAAGTTATGATAGTTATAGCTTAAATGCAAAACTATTGAAGCAAGATATTGAGGTTCCTAAATTAAATTTTGGGATTGCCAATCAAAATCCGAGGGATGGTAGTATTAATCAGAATCCGAATAGTGCGATGAAATGTATTTGTATAGTTTCTGATAATAGATACAAGCCATTAGATGAGCTATATTCCAAAAATACTCCTGTGACTCAAAAACTTGCAGTCGCAGGATTATTTACATACTTTGATTGTACTAATTATAAAGATGTCACCAATAATAATGATCAGGTAGAACCAATTTTAACGAGAGCTTTAGACAAAGAGGTATTAAGTTTTTGGGATAACTTATTTTTGATATTTGATAATTTATTCTTAGGAAGAAATGTGCATGGAGGTTATTTTGATGGGAAATTGAGTCAAAAAATATTATATAGATTAGCTTTTTTGGGATTTAAAGACATGTTATTCTCCTTAGAAGATGAAACTGACTGTCAAGAACTGGTTGATAAGCTGGAAAGTCAAATTAGTCCCAAATTAATCCAGGAATCTTTACAAAGTCAAACAGTTGAACCTGATGCCGAGAAGTTAACGAAGTTGCTAAGTGTGCTTTCCCAGAAATGTAATAATGTTGGAATTAAGGCTTTTTTAGCACCCGAAAGATATCAAGTAGATATCCTAGGAAAACCACGCGATCGCAAAGACTACTAATTCTGTTATTTTATAATCATCTAGAAATGTGAAATCGTCATAAATATGCGGGAAGAGCAAAGCACTTCCCGTTTCTACAAATTACTAGCGGTTTCTGAAGTCGTTCAAAGTCTGTAAATATGCATTGGGGATACCAATATCGAAGCAGGTTCCGGCAACTAAATAACCTGCCATTTTTTCGCGCTGACGTAATACATCCAAGCAAGTTGTTAACTGAAACTCTCCCTTCAGTCGTACATTCTGATTAATATCAGCTTCCAAACAATCAAAAATTGCTGGTGTCAGTGCATATAAACCAAAAATACTTAAAAACTCATCGTCACCTAAACCTTCTACATGTAAATTCTCCCGTGCATAATCGAGGGAAGGTTTTTCTGCAACTTGATTAATGGAAAGAATTGAATTTTGCTTTTGCCAATTACCTGTAACGCAACCCACTTGATGCAATATTTCCGAATTAACTATATTTAATCCAATCACACTATGATTAACTTGTTGGTAAATTTCTAACAATTGACGGGCGCAAGATTGTTGGATTTTGGAAGAGTAAATATGGTCGCCTAACATTAATAAGAATGGCTCATTATCCACCCATTTTTTGGCACAATGCACAGCATGACCGTATCCTTCTTGTTGAGTTTGCGTTATCACAGTAATTCTATCACCAATATCCACTAAATATTTGCTAAACTTTTGATTTTCTGGCGATAATTTCTCAAATAGTTCGGCACTTGGTGGACGCTTAAATAGCTTTTTAAAAATAGCTTTATCATCAGGTTGGACGACAATCGCGATTTCTTCAATTCCAGCACTAATAGCCTCTTCAATAATTAATAAAATAACAGGTTTTGCTCTCCCATCTTTATCAATTACTGGAAAAAGTTCCTTCTTGACAACCTTTGTACTCGGAAACAAACGGGTTCCAAAACCTGCGGCGGGAATTACGGCTTTTTTAATCTTACTCACTGGTATTTTTGCTAGCCTTATTACTAGTATAAATTATAAGTTTCAAACATTGCATCTGTGGAAAATCGCGCTCAATTATTTCTATAACTTGCTGCTGACTTTCCTCATTTTTCACTATAAACTGTGCTGTGCCATCACCCTGAGAACCAACTCCTTTTCCACCCCAAATATAATCCTGAATTGGTTCATAATCTAGTATTTTGTGTAGCACAGGGGCGGTTAATTCGGAAGCACAAACAGGGATTAAATAGCGGTCAAATTCAGCTTGTACCTGTCGCATTAATTGACCAATTTCCTTAGCATCTCCTGCTTGCAAAGCATTAATTGCAGCTTCGGTAAATTCATAGCTAATTTTACCCAGAAATTTCTGCACATTGGCTTGAATTTCATCTTCAGCAACAGGATAGCACCGATTAAGTTGGCTCAATATTTTTTGAGTATTTTTACTTGCACCCAAATCAACAATGACAAAATAGAGATTTTTCGGTACATGCAATTCCATGATATCAGTGCGATCGCCATCAAATATCATGGCAATGGGACGATTTCCATAGGCACAACCTTGATCCATACGTCCACATTGGGAAGGTGTGGTAATCTCTCCTAAATAGGCAAACTCCATTTCACCGCGTAACGTCAACTTCAAGTCATAAACTTGATTAAACGCCCTGGCAACTAACACACAAATAGCCGCACTCGACGATAAACCCTTTTGAATCGGTAAATCTGTCCAATAATTGTCGATTTCCAATCCTCCAACTTGGAAATATGTGAGAAATTGGTAAGCCACACCCGCAGCATAACTAAAAAAACTATCTTTTTTAGCTTCCACTAACAAAGTCTGTTTTTCCATCGGTAATGTACAAATTTTCTCGCTACCATCATCCAAAGTTGTACGCAAAATTAATTGCTGGGGATGCGGTTTCACTGATGCATAAATTCCTTGATTAGTCCCTGATAATAATGTGTAGCCTACTCCCAAATCTGGATTTTGGCGACGATAACATCCTGCCCAATCACTATGTTCTCCAAATAGACACAATCTTCCGGGTACAAAAATTTTCATAAATTAGCGATTAGCAATTCCTAGACTAATAAGATATATTCCACCCGCGCTGGAAATTTACTATGACAATTAGCTTTTAAATAATAAGCACTAAGAAACCATTTACAAAGTCAATATTTAAGTATAGTCGCGTAGGGAGAAACCCGGTTTCTCATCAAAAAGTCAGATGATGCTCGATACTTAAATCCAAGAAACCGGGTTTCTTTAGTCTTAAGATTTACTTTATAAATAGCCTCTATTAACCATTAATATTAACCATTCAATATGTAAACCTACAAATTTAAACGTTCATTTGCCCTAGATAGTACCCTGAGTCCGCGATTGTTTAACCTGCTAGATAGCGCATTTCCCGAACTAGAACTCAATGCATTGGCAGAACAAGCTCGAAAACTCGGTGGAGTCTGGGAAAATGTCTCCATACCCTTCGCACGCACCGACGACAACGGAACCTTAATCACCCACATTGGTGTCTTAGAAATTCCCATGCGGATTATGGGGGAAGATGTCATTGTTGGCGGAATACATGCTGTGTGTACCCATCCTGAATACCGTAGACGCGGATATTTTCGTGAAGTGATGAAGGAAGTTTTAGATTACTGCGACAAACGCTATGACACTTTACTACTAACAACAGATCAAGCAGGACTTTATCAACCTTTTGGCTTCCGTGTCATCCCCGAACATAGCTTTAAAGCTAAGTATAACTCCCTTGGCGGTGTAAATGGAATGCGATCGCTCAATATCACAAATAGCGATGATGTGAAGCTAATTCATCGACTCCTAGAAACACGCACGGCTGTATCCAATATTGTCGGGGTGTTTAATCACAAGGCTTTATTCCTTGTCAACGAATGCACTAGAACTTGATATTACTTTCCCAACCTTGATACTTTAGCTTGCTTGGAAATTCAAGATCAGCAACTGAAACTATTTGACTTGGTTACACCCAACCTAAATTTTACCCTACAAGCACTTCTAGAACAAATACCTGAAGCGATCGCAGAAATATTGATCTACTTTAGCCCGGATTGTCTCCAATTTGCGATGCAAGCAGTAGCAGAAACCTTTGAAGGTGATTCATTACTGATGGTTCGGGGTACATTCGCGGCAGAACATCAGCAATTTACGCTACCACGTTCAGCACGTTGCTAAATATCAACTGCACGATCAATACAATACCTTGAAGCTATCTCCGAAAACATCAGCTTTGTTATTTGTCTTACCTTACCATATTCGGGATTGTTCATTTTGGACTGTGAGTTTTTGACTAGTGTCAGTTAATAAAGTGTCACTCACCAGATTCCGCAAATAATTACACAAGCGATATTCTGTATTTGTGCAAGGAGTGATACCACTTCACCATAATGTTTGCCACAGGTTATATTCGCACTACCCCTCAACTATAGAGGTAGTGCGAACCTCAAATGTTGCAGCAAACAAGTGGGTTGGTATAAAGTTATACGGGGAAGCGCTGGGAGTAGCAAAATCTCAGTCGCTTTTTTTGTAAGTAAGTGCAAGAAGATATAACAATGTTTATACCAAGTGATACTCAAGGGTATAGTTTTTAGCTCAATTTTAAAATTGGCATTCATCCAAGCCAGAGTATTTTTTTTCACACTTAGTTTGCTGAGATTTTCCATATCAGTTTTAGCGCGATCGCGGAGTAAGTGTCACCGTATAATCTTTAAAAAAATTGTGATTATAATCACTGCACATAGGTTTTCTTTGTCGTATTTTGCTGATTTTCTACTGCCAGCCAGTTACTAGCGATGGGCATTCGCCAGCCTGTCCCAAAAGCGCGATCGGTAATTTTCAATCCTGGCGGGGCTTGTCGCCGTTTAAACTCAGCACGATTGACCAGTTGAATGACTCTAGCCACTACTGTAGCCTCATGTCCGGCGGCAACGATTTGGGCAGCAGATTGATGATTGTGTATTAATCTTTGCAGGATATCATCGAGAATATCGTAGGGTGGTAGGGAATCTTGGTCAACTTGTCCGGGTTTTAATTCTGCGCTGGGGGCTTTGGTAATAATATTTTGGGGAATTGGGTTGATTATTTTCTCTGCGTCTCCAAGTTCTGAGTCCCCTTGAGTCCCCCGATTATTCAGCCAGTTACAGAGGGAATAAACACGGGTTTTGGGTACATCCGCAATAACTGCCAGTCCTCCGTTCATATCACCGTACAGGGTACAGTAACCGACAGCCATTTCCGATTTGTTGCCCGTGGAGAGCAGCAAATAGCCGAATTTATTGGCTACTGCCATCAATAAATTACCGCGAATGCGTGATTGAATATTTTCTTCAGCGAGTCCAAACTCCGTACCTGCAAACATCTCCGCCAGGGAATTATCGAAGGATTTCATGAGTTCGCCAATGGGGATTGTTTGGGTTTTGATGCCAAGATTCTGGCTGAGGGCGATCGCATCACTGATAGAATGGTCGGAACTGTAGGGAGATGGCATGAGGATACCCAGGACATTTTCTTTGCCCAGGGCAGCAGTAGCAATCGTCGCCACTAAGGCGGAGTCGATGCCACCACTTAAACCGAGGACTGCTTTGGAGAAACGACATTTTTGGGCATAGTCACGCACACCTAAGACTAATGCTTGCCAGATTTCTGCATCTTCGTTGGCGGGAGCCGGAATCATGGAACTTGGTTGTAAGTCACGTTTTTCGGAGTCAAATTCTAAAAAGGCTAAATCGACATCAAAACCACGGGCGCGACAAACTAGCTCGCCTTTGCGGTTGAGGGCGAAACTGTTACCATCAAAGACTAAATCATCATTGCCGCCAACTTGGTTGGTGTAAATCATTGGTTGTTGGAAGCGGATGACGCTGTGTTTGAGCATTCTTTCGCGAAAATTTGGTTTGCCGACACTATAGGGTGACGCAGATAAATTGATAATTAAATCAACACCAATAATTGCTAAATCTGCAATTGGGTTAATGGCATAACTGCGTTTACCCCAAAAATCTTCATCATTCCAGAGGTCTTCACAAATTGTTACACCAATATCAATATCATCAAGGGTGAAGTAGTTAGCTTCCAAACCTGGTTCAAAGTAACGACGTTCATCGAAGACATCGTAGCTTGGCAAAAGACGTTTATGAAAGATTTGTTTGACTTTACCGTTTTCGAGTAAAGCCATACTGTTGTAGAGACTTTTGCCACCATTGCTAGGGGCTTCCAAATGTTCTTCGACTGTACCGACTAATACGGCTAAATTACTTGGTAAATCGCTTGCTAATTGTTGTAATGTTGTTCCCATTGCGGCAACAAAACTAGGATTTAATAATAAATCCCTGGGTGGATATCCACATAATGATAGTTCTGGAGTTAATAACAATCTTGTCTTTGCGGTTGCAGCTTTTTGGGCAGCCGCGAGGATTTTTTGAGCATTACCAGATAAATCCCCAATAATAGGGTTTAGTTGTGCGATCGCAATTTTCATGATTTTCGGTTAATGGTTTGTGGTTCTGAGTTAGTCTATCCTTAGAGAAATGAGGAATGATAATTTTCCTGTCAATATTTAATTTCTTTGCTAATAAAATAATTAAGCAAAATTCCGATACATATTTTCTATCACATCAGAATTTAAATCTTCTATTTTTATCTAGATATGGCATTTTTTAAGACTTGAATTGATGTGATTTTAGCACCTAGTTCCAACCCCATTCCTACCAGGAAAAGGGCTAGAAACCCAGTTACTAGAAACATAAAATTCAGCTTTTTATCTTATACCGATTCAAAAAATGTTGGCAATACATCCAGAATATGAGACGCGATATAGCCTCTTACCCTTCGGGAACCCTAAGAGCTAACAGAGGAACTGAGTCGCAAAGTGACACGCTAACACCTATCTACAAAATTCATCTGTCGCATACTTTTTTCAAATTGGTATTACTTCCTGTGCATCACTGATGATTAAAAACTCTCCACATCTGTTTTCTCGTAGTGATTATCCACTTTAAATTCCCAATAGCTAAACCTAAATAAAAACTAAAGGTTTATCCTTAAAAGGTGCAAAAGCTTCCGCATCAAACCTATATAAACTTGCCGGACGACCTGCACCACGTGATACCTTAATTCCGGTATCGCACAAAAATCCTAATTTGAGTAGTCGGGCGCGAAAATTGGAATAATCGGAAAAATTGTCACCTAAAACTGTCGTATATAACTGATATAAATCATTTAAAGTAAACATATCAGGTAATACTTCAAAAGCCACAGGACTGTATTCCAATTTATTACGTAAACGCCGATGTCCGTATGCCAAAATTTCATTGTGATCGAATGCTAATTGTGGCACTTGCTTGACAGGATACCAGGCAATTCCTGTAACTCCATCAGCAATCAATTCAGCTTCCTCAAATCTCACTAACGCAAAATAACTTACCGATAAATAACGCACTCCATAACAATCAATTGATTCACGAGGGTCACGTTTTGGTCCTCCAAAAGTATACAATTGCTCCAAATAAAGATTTTTGACACGAATTTTCTCCGACATAATTCGATATGCCGCGTCTTCCAAAGATTCACCTTGTCGGACTAAAGTACCAGGTAGACTCCAAGAATTAGGAAATGGTTCTTGCTGCCGCATCACTAATAAAACCATGAGCCGATTTTGGGCAGTATCTACAGAAAAAATGACATTATCAACTCCCACCTTAAAATCAGCTAAAGGTTGTTGATTTAATGAACGTGCAGGCTTGTTTGAATTGCGTCCTGGCATTTGTACAAATGCTGTTGATTAATATAGTCAATTACAAGTGGAGTGAGGGCATTAGAATCACCTTGTTCCCGGTAGGATGTGGAGGATACATCTAAACCAGTTAAAGATGCGATCGCAATTTTTGCTCCTAGTTGTTGCACTCCTCGCAAACTAGTTTCATCTATTGCATATCCTGGGCGTGGTATTACCAAAAGTTGAACTTGTCGCAACAAATCTTCAATTCGATACCACCGTGGCAACTGCATTAGCAAGTCGGAACCAACGACTACAGTATATTCAGCATTTCCCCATCGTTGCTTGCCTTTTTCAAGTGTTTCCAGAGTTCGCAAGCTGCTTAAGTCTTGCTCTAAAAATACATTACGACGGGAGGATTCCATGCCATCTATTAAGAGTCGCAGCATTCGCACGCGATGTTCCAATGAAGCTTTATGGGATTTAAATGGGTTTTCTGCTGCCCATACCGCCACTAAGTCAAAACGGTATGATAACCATCTTAATATTTTTTCATGTCCGGCAGTTGGTGGATCGGCGCTAGTTCCAAATAAAGCAATTCGCATGATTTTATTTAAGAGGAAAAAAGAAATTATTGGTCATCTTTAATCTTGACTTTTTATTTCCTATTAACTATTCCTTTATTTATCGTTTTCTGAGTTAAGTCTGCTAGCTGATTCGAGATATTCACGGGCAGATTTATCGGGTCTTGAATTCTGCGTACTTCTTCCGGTAGACTTGCTACTGTTGTGAATGTTCGCTTTTGAATTGTTTCTATATTTTCTGGCGATCGCAATAGCTTTCCTTGTTCCATAAATATCTCTAATAAAGGCTGCTCATTGGCTGTCTTTTCATCCATTAATCCCAATCTATCTGCTGTCACTTTACCATCTACCACAGTCCTAAATATCTGCTTGCGCCCGGGATGCGTAACTTTTCCACTCGATTGTTTCATCACGGGAATATCATCAATCTCGACTAGTTTATAAACTCCATTCACAGGCGAACCTGTCACCAATTTTGTCCCTAATCCATAGCCATTGATTTCCGCACCCGCCGCCTTTAATCTCGCTATTTCCCATTCATCTAAATCGCCGCTAGCAAAAATAGGCACATTAGGAAGATGCGATCGCACTTGCTTTGATAGCTCAACTAAATCGCCTGAATCTAACCTCACTCCAGCTAATTCAAGCTCTCCACTATTCACTTTCAACCCTAGTCTTTCCGCCGCCGCAACTGTATCAAAAGTATCAATTAGTAAGGGAGAACCGGGAAAATACTGATGAAATGCTGCAAAAGCTTGGTCTTCGCTTCCTTCCATTGCCGCCAGTGCCATCACCAAAGCATGTGCCATCGTTCCACTCGGTTTCACTCCCAGTTGCAATGCCGCTAATACATTCGATGTGGCATTAAAACCCGCAGCTAAAGCAGCCCTGGCAGCCCATACCGCACCCTGGGGGCTAAACGCCCGTCGTGTCCCAAATTCCAGTAGTGTCGCCGACTCTCCGGCAACATCGCGCATTCTGGCTGCTCTCGTGGCAATCAAAGTTTGGTAATTAATCACATTTAGTAAATAAGTTTCTACTAACTGCGCTTGCCACAGTGGTGCTTCGATTCGCAAAAATGGCTCGTTGGCAAATACTGCTGTTCCTTCCGCCACAGCCCAGACATCACCCGTAAATTTGACTTCTAACAACAACTGCCAAAATCTTTCCGGTGCATGGGCAAAAATTCCCGTTTGCTGTAATGCTTGGACTTGTGCAGGTGTAAATCGCAGTTTCTCCAAATATTCCAACGCCTGCGCCAAACCCATCGCAATTAAATAACCAAAACCTTCTGGCAAGCGTCGCGTAAATAGCTCAAAACTGGCGCGTCGTTGTTCGATTCCTTCTCCTACATAACATGCAGCCATTGTCAATTGATAAAGGTCTGTCAGCAAAGATAAGTCATCTGCTGCCTGCACCAGTAATGATGGCTGAATATTTATCTCTAAGTGATTTGCCTCTAAATAGCCCAAGCCCGAAAAAGTGGTCATTGGCAACCGCCCCTGGAGAATGCTTATAATATTTATGGTAAGTTTCACCATAATAACTGTCAAGAGTTTGCTAAAGAAACTTGTAAATAGGGCTTTAGCGGCTTTAGAGAGTGGTAGTAATATTGTATTGATTTAGAAATTGATATTTTTTAATGGTATTTTCTTGACTAATTACTCCGAGGCTATTTATCAAGCAATAGGCTTCAGTTAACGGTAATGATTCTTGGAACTAAGGCTGAAAGACAGTTTTCACCTTTAGTTGAGAATAGAGTTAATAATTGACAAATTCACCCGCCAATTTTAGGTTGCTAGGTAGTGTAAACTAAGTAGGTCGGTGTTAAAAATTGTCGTTATGGCAAGGTAGGAGG
>NZ_JAYGHN010000069.1:0-14162 GCF_034931845.1 Calothrix sp. UHCC 0171 | reverse complement strand
TTTAAAGAATTAACAAGGCAAAAAGCCTGCTTTGGCAAGGGAAAGTTGATGATGCAATCACCTGCAAAGCAGACTGCAAACTCAAGCAAGCTGAAAATTTCTGTGTTTACCTTGAGAAACATCGACACCGAATCGTCAATTATCAATATTATCAAGCCGAACAAATTTGTTCTATTGGCTCTGGAGCTATTGAATCTACTGTTAAACAGATTGATCGTAGAACTAAAATTTCCGGTGCACAATGGAAAGTTGAGAATGTTCCTCAAGTCATCGCTCATCGTTGTGCTTACCTTAATGGATTAATCTTTGCTCGCTAAATAAAAAGTGGGATGCTCCCGTTTTTCTAGAGTTGTTAGGTCAATTATTACTTGTAAAAATGGTCTACGCCCTCTACCAGATGACGACAATGACTTGACAACTGTTTGTAATACATGATGACGAATTATCCGAATCATTTTCCTTGTTGACTGCGGGTCCGCCCCCAATCACAAGTACATCAACTTCTTGAGTGATGTCAAAATCGGTTGTCAATGTGTTAAGCATGAATAATTCTTCTCCCATCGATAAAGTCTTCAGGGCTGTTCTCGCCCTATCGATGCCGCAGGTCAAGAGTCTAAACTTTTTTTCACTGCCTTCATTCGGCAGAACAATAGATATCAGCAGATATTAACTATCTGTCTATTTCTAGTTAATTCGCTCAAGTTAACTGTAGAAGAGAATCTCTATCTCCTAATCTACTAAAACTTGATTGATTTACCGTATCTTATTACAAGAATAAAGTTTTTCACAGTTGGCGGCAAAAAGCAAGTAGCCTGTGAAGTTATTTTCAAAATGATACAAATCTTGGTGTCAAATATGTGAATTACATCAATTTCGGGAATTTCTGGTTTTCAGAATAAATGCACATAATATGTAGAAATGTATCAATCTCAATCAATCACATATTCCGATAATCTGCGAGCAAAGTCTCAAAACTATGACAAGATTACTTGTGTTTTAAAACTAGATATGGCAACATCCAATGTTAAGGGAAAACACGATAAATCAATCTACTTACCGTTGTTTGATGCCAAAAAGCTAAAAACGGTTATTGACCCTATACAGTCGATGGTTCAGTACAATAATAGTGACTACAATAACAAACAGCCAAGGTTTCTACTATAACTGAATTAGCTGCAATTGAGGGAAATTACTCAACTAATCAGCATAAAGATTTACCTAAATTAAAGGCGATAGATTTTCAATCCACTCGGAAAGTGATTGCTCTTGCTTACAAGCGTAGTTCTATAGGCAAAAAATTGTCTGATGCTTTTTATGAGGTATTAATCAATGCTTGGTAATTAACTCGAAAGGTTCTACTGGTATCCGTCCAAGTCAGTTGACGCAACACTAAATAAAGGAACGAGCGCCTACGGTGATGGTGTTGTTACAACCCGCAATACATTGCAGAAATATTACGACCAGTCAGAGTTAAAAATTTACATTCGACCAAGTTTTGGGTGTTGATGCTATTCCAGTAGCTTTAGGTATTTACTTTGTGTTTCAGAATGAAGCCCAAACCAAATTATTTCGGGCTTCCCGTTCCCGTTTCCGTGCGACAACACCCAGGGTCAGGGTACAACTTAATAATGGTTTAAATATTACCAGGACTTACTTTTACTACTGATGGCTTTTGTTACCGAACGAGGACGCTTGCCAACTAAGGGCGAATTACCTGAAGCAGCAGAGATTACCGCCGAATTTGGCACATTAAATCGATCCTATCGTGTGATTTAACTCGCCGACCTTGAAGAATGGGCAGCGATCACGCAAAAACGTCGCCAAGATTTGATGCTGTATTTTGCCCTCTGTCAATTTAGCCGCCGTCCCAAACTAGCAGATTTAGCACCCACAGTCCAAGAAGATATTAAAGCCTTATTCGGTACCTACTTCGCGATCGCCTTCTTCCCATAAAGCTTCTTCAAACCGTGAACTCTCCATTAATTAGGATACTGTCGCATCATCTCTCCAATTTCCACTGCTTCCCCATCCACCGTATACACAAAACCTGCCGACATCGCAATAACAATCCGTTCCCTCCGCAAGGACTCAAACCAGGCTTTTACCCCCGCATCCACAGTATTTTTCGGCTTTTCTCCGCTTTTGCAACTGTTGATAAACAAACCCGTGGGATTATTACACCATCCCTCGTTTATCGCTTCCTTCACACGAGCGATCGCATCTTGCACATTCTCCCCATGCTTCTTAATCACCCCCAAACATGGCTCCGGGTTAATTCGTAATCGTTTTAACGCAGCACAGGTTGGTAAATATTGTGTTATGAATCTGTGGTGGAATCTGCATATGTTGCCACTACTCAGGAATAGTAGGAAAGTGAAATGCAGTTGTTTAGGGCTGTATCGCTGGAGGAGGAACCAAATTTGTGCGGTTTCTCCCATTTATCGTGCGATTAGTGAGGGAATGATAGTTTTTTTCGTTGCGGAAACTGAAACCGGGTTTATTGGTTCTTCATTTTGGCTTTAAAGTACCAATATGTAATTCAGTATATTCTCTAGAAACGACAAATATTTTCTTGACACATATTACGTATTTATACGGTATTTTCTTCATGCAAATAATTACTAGTGGGGAGTGTGAAAATGACACGGTGCAAGAAAAACAGGGAAAAATTCGGTCTTTTTCTACCAAAATTCATCCATTACGGTTTGATTGGTTTGCTGAGTGTAGTTTTATTGTCAGAATCGGTGGGGGCAAGGGGGACGTTAGCACAGTCGCAAATAGCACAGCAGCCAACAACACAGCCAGATGCAACCCGTGCAGAAGCCGAGAAGTTAATGAACGAAGGGATGCAACTATATCGGCAAGGAACCGCAGAATCACTGGTTGCAGCTATAAAGAAATGGGAACAAGCGCTGCTTTTGTGGCGGAAATTAGATGATAAGAAATCGCAAGCTACAACCCTGAATACTATCGGTCGTGTCTACTCTAGTTTAGGAGACAAACAGCAAGCACTCAAGTTTTATAACCAATCTCTGCCTTTAAGCATCGAAGTGGGGGATAAATCAATACGGTATGGACACATTAATGCATCAACGATTAAATGTGTTCCGGCTTCAATCAATAGAACTAAGCGAACTTTGGGAAAAGATGCTTGAGTTCCGGGACGACTACCTGGATATCCAAACACCGTGGCGTTTGCCTCCGTATCCGGTACATCGAATAATGTTCCATCTACTGCCATTATTCGTAGTCCTCCAAGAAAAGCTTCCGGAGTCTCGACTGTTGCTAGAGGACGCACTACTAGATGGAACAGACGAGTTATCACCCCAGACCCTATCCTTTGTCGTGCTTCGGTAATTGATGATTTGCAAGGTACTCGCCAATATAAACCTACTTTTACCCAAGTTTCGCTTAAACCATCAACCAAATTTTTCAGCACCGTTCGATATTGTTGCCTTTGACCACAAGCTCATGGCGATGATTAAACAGACCACCAAATGCGAGGGCAAAGCTCTTTTGCGTTCTTCGATCGCTTTTGCGTCACCGAGCGCTTGTTCTATCGCGCTCCGTGGAATAGCTGTTTCTAACGCTTTAAACACCGTACCTGATTCTACATTCGGCACAAATAAGGAGAATTCTTTGAGTTGCATTTTTGCCTTTTGCACCCTGATGACAATTCTCAGTTTACATGGTTTGTGCCCTTAACCGAACCGTATTGGGGATGGTGCTAGTTACCATCGCTCTCAAGATGTTCGAGCTTTCTTGGACTCCATCAATCAAGGTTTGTCCACTGAACAATGGAAAATACATTGTGTCCGCTTTGCTCCCAATTGCCCGGAGCAAAACCCTATAGAGGATATTTGGTTGCAAGCCAAAACTTGGGTTCGACGTTTCTGCGCTTTAATTCCAACATTTCGCCATTTAAAGTGGATGTTTGAGTGGTTTATCCGACACACTACCTTTGATTTCCCTACCCTTCAAATGTACGGAGCTTATTCAAAAATCAAATAGGATTCCTATAGTAAGAAGTTAATGGATAATCGTAATTATCTTGAATGTTATCTAGGATAAAAATGATACAATAAATTTAAAATAATTACGATATTGAAATTGTGTATAAAAAGCGTTAATGTGCTAAAGAAGCCGTGAGATACAACTATCTCACGGCTAGCAACCAATTAAAAACAGCTAGCAAGTAATCAAAACTCTATAAAAATATTTTCCAAAAGATATTGCATAATCTGAAAGTATTTGCTAAATTTATTAATCGTTGACTAAAACAAACACATCAGCCGGGATAGCTCAGTTGGTAGAGCAGAGGACTGAAAATCCTCGTGTCACGAGTTCAAGTCTCGTTCCTGGCATAATCCCCAAAACCCCTGCAAAGCACACCTTTCAGGGGTTTTTAATTTCCACTAAAACCCCATTTCAGCTATTTTAAGGGCGTAAATTTGGTGTAAGAATATGCCGACGTTGGACATTTTTGGACAAGTTTGGACATTTTATTGGGGTAAATTTGGGGTAAATCAGAGCGCGCTGATTTCAATGTTTTCAAGGCATGGGGTAACTTGCTAGCTGTTTCCCCGTGTCTTGGCTTGAATTTCAGGAGTAGTAGTGTGGGTTCCAAAGCCTCGAAGGGTACTGTCCAAATCAAAATCTCGAACGATCGCCTGCAACTGGTTTTTAGTTTTGGGGGTAAACGCCATTATCTTTCAACCGGGTATACCGATAGCAAAGCCAATCGCAAGTTGGCGGAAATGAAGGCTCGACAAATCGAGTTGGATATTCTCTGCAACAATTTTGATGTGACGTTGGAAAAGTACAAGCCTCAATCTCAGCAGGTTGAATTTACAACAACTAGCGAGAATAAAACCCATGCTTCCTTAGCGGATTTATGGGATAGCTATACCGAGTACAAGCGATCGAGTTTATCCCCCAGTACTTTGGCGAAGGATTACCATAAAATTTATCGCTGTATAAGTGTGCATTTACCAGTAAGGACTTTGGATAAAGCGATCGCAATTCGGGATTGGTTGGTTGCGAATAAAAGCCCCTTGTCAGCGAAGAAGATTTTGACTCAGTTTTCGGCTTGTTGCGATTGGGCTGTTAGGTCTGGGTTGATTGGGGAAAACCCGTTTGAGGGGATGGCAAGTGACATTAAGGTGCCAAAGGGCGATTATGAGGAGACGGATATTAACCCTTTTAGTTTGGAGGAACGCGATCGCATTATCCGAGCATTCCAAGAAAACCGTTATTACAAGCATTACGCACCGTTGATTGAGTTTTTATTTATCACTGGTTGCCGACCATCGGAGGCTGTAGCTTTGCAGTGGAAGCATGTTGCGATCGATTTTACGGTGCTTCGATTTGAGCAGGCTGTGGTGATTTCGTCGTCGGGGTTAACTTGTAAGCCGGGGTTGAAGACACAGAAGAAGCGACTTTTTCCGATTAATCAACGTTTAGCTGGGTTATTGAGGTCGATAAAGCCTGTTGGTGTGTCGGATGATGGGAAAGTTTTTCCTTCGCCAGATGGGAAGTGGATTGATGTGCATAATCTCAGCCGACGGGCTTGGAGGACTGTGTTAGCAAGTTTGGATGGTGTGAAATATAGAAAACTTTACCAAACTCGGCATACGTTTATTACGATGGCTTTGAAGAATGGGGTGGATGTTAAGGATGTGGCGACTATGGTGGGGAATTCGCCGGAGATTATTTATCGCCATTATGCGGGGCAAAGTCGGGAGTTGGTTTTGCCGGAGTTTTAGGAGTTGGGGAGTGCGATAGTTTGTAGGGGTTCGGGGTGCGATCGCATTATTTACGATATCTAGCTCCTCTGGAGCGGGATCAATTTTTTCAATATCTCCCAATCTCCCAATATCTTTAAAGCCCAGGACGCATGATACGTTCTGCGAGCGTTGGCATTAGCCTCTGAAGGAAAAACAGTAATTTGGTTTTACCAATGCGTATCTCAGGGCAATCGCGGCTAAAATCCCGCCAAAATTCTTCAACTAATGCTTCTGGTGTAATCTTTCCCCGTCCTCTTCCTTGAGTCATTGCCGTATCTACAATCGGCGGAATAATCTCAAAGACTCGTACAGACGTTGCTTCTAACTGCCAGCGTAAGGTTTTACTAAAACTGTGTAGTGCAGCTTTACTGGCGCAATAGGTGGGGGCACTTTGCTTGGGGACAATTCCTAACCCAGATGAAACGTTAATAATCGCTGCTGTAGAATGACTCAAAAGCTGTGGTAGAAAAAGTTTGGTTAGATATAGTGGACTGAGTAAGTTAATGTCGAGTTCGTCGGTAATTTGCTCAACTGCGATCGCTGGATCGGCGAAATCATAGTTATACTGAACACCTGCATTATTGATCAGAATGTTCACATCAGGGTAATTATAGACCAGTTTATCGAGGGCTAGGCGATCGCGCATATCCGCAAGTTCGACTGTTATAGCTGGCAGTTGATGTCTCACAGCTTGCGCTTTTTCAGCATTGGTACCTGTTACAATCACGGTATTTCTTTCTCGCAGAAACCGTTGCGTTAAAGCCAGACCGATGCCAGATGTCCCACCTGTAATCAAAACTGTGTTATGGTTTGTCTTCACAAATTACTCCAGTCATTTAAAGATTGAAGTTATCCTAAACAGTTATTCCCAGGATTTCATTAACATAGGTTAACTGTCATTATCCTGAAGCGACTCCTGTGGAGTATCGCAGTTGGGCACGAATGCGGCTTAAGGTAACAGGGGTAATGCCAAGATAGGATGCAATATGATGTTGCTTTATGCGTGTTTCCAAGCCAGGATATTCTGCTTGAAAATTTAAATAGCGCGTTGTCGCATCATCTAAGAGCAAGGAACTTTCCCGTTTTTCTTTCTTAATGAACAAAAATTCTGCAATTTTGGAATTCAGGCTTTGCCAACAGGGATGCATTGTTGACAGTTCTCGAAAGACTGCATAATCAGCAATCATTAATTTTGTATCTTCCAATGCCTGAATAAACAGTCGTGAGGGCTGCTGCAATAACAAAGCACTATAAGCTGCTACAAAACTATTTTCAGTACAGAATGATTTCGAGTATTCGTTGCCATCCGAATCAGCATAATATAAGCGTAGAATACCTGACATCACAATCCCGATAGTTTTGGGCATCTCACCCGCCCGCACAAAAAACTCACCCCGTTTCAAGAAGGTAGTTTGAAATAGTTTTACAGCTTTGATAGCTTCCTCGTCTGGTAGATCGATAAGCGATCGCAGGATGAGGGTTACTTGGGTGAAATCTTGAGTCAACATATCCAGAGGGCTATGTATCGATTAGTCATACTGTTCAATATGATAGCTCCAGGGCGACAAAAGAAATATCGAACTCTAACAAACTATGTTTAAGCAACTGATTCCATCTAGAGATGTCAGCAGTACAAATACACTTTCAATTTGCCTAATGGGACTTAGACAAAAATTAGCCTCAAAAAGGTGTCAAATGTATATACAGAAAGACTTTGACATCAATTGACCTAGTTTCTTGATATATCTAGGGTTGGCGCATTTTTTAGCCCTTGATGTATTTTCTTTGTCCTGTATAGGCTTGAGCCTTGTTTTTGTCTCAAAAATGTTTAAGTCCCGCTAACATACCACTACTTCAAACCAGCTTACCTAGTAGAGTTTGAGCGATACTCCTTTGGAGCGATCTAAGCGCAGAGCGCAAGCTACACCAACGACGATCGCATTATTTACAAAAACCTTTAACCTGGTAGTGATTCTAAAGGTTTGAAAGCGATCGCATGAGCATCGGCATCCTCAATACCTAATGTCTTCAAAATCAGTTTGGTAATATGCTCAGGATAATCAGGCTGTGTATGCCCTTCCAGAATACTACGCATAGCCATTAGTCCCGTACCCAAAATCAAATCAATCGCCGCTTTTTCATTCTCAACTTGAAAGCGGTTTAAGCGGATACCACCCTGCAAATCCGTCATTACACCCCTTTCGATTGTTTCACTCAACGGGGCAGCCACCAATCCAATTCGCACAATTACCCATCCCCAAGTTGTATCGCGTACCGATTGATGCAGAAATTGACGAATAGCGATCGCCATGCGTTCGGCTGGGTCATCAATGGTAACAGACTGTGCCCAAATCTTTTGATTCATCTCATCGCTCAATGATGCCGCAACAGCCTTGAGTACATCCTCTCGCGTTTGAAAATAATTATAGAAAGTACCCCTAGCAACTGCTGCTTCCGCAATAATTTCGTCAATAGTAACTGCATCCATCTCTTTGCGCGCAAATACCCGATAGGCAGCTTCAATCAGTTTTGTCCGCGTCCGCTCCCGCTTTTCCAAACCAATTGATGCTCGACGTGATGGTTCCATATTTCAAAGATGAAGATAGCTATGAACTGAATTATAACTTTAAATTGACACTCATATCAAATTGACGCTAACATCAAACTGACACGAATGTCATTTAAGTATGAAAATAACAGCCAAAAGGAGCCTCACCTATGCGTATCGCAATAATTGCTATGGGGAGTCAGGGGGATGTTCAACCTTATATTGCTTTGGGAAAGGGTTTGCAGGAAGTTGGTTATCGGGTGCGACTTGTGACCCATGAAAACTTTGCAGAACTGGTCAATTCCCACGGGTTAGAATTCTGCCCTGTCCGGGGTGATATCCAATCCATTGCGGAAACAAAGGAAATGCGGGAACTGTTGGAGAAAGGAAATTTCCTGGCGATTACTTCGTACACAGCAAAACAAGCCCAACGGGCAGCAATTGATTGGGCTAATGACGGTATAGTTGCCTGTGAGAAAATGGATTTGTTGATTGTGGGAGTTGGGGGACTGTACTTGGGACTTGCCCTAGCAGAGAAGTTGGGATTGCCATTGCTACAAGCCTATGTTTTTCCCTTTACACCCACAAAAGCCTTTCCGAGTGTGCTTTTTCCCCAATCCCTATCCCAGCTTGGAGGTTGGTTTAATCATTTGTCCCACCATTTGACCAGACAAATAATGTGGCAAGGATTTCGGACAGGCGATCGCTTGATGCGACAGCAAGTGCTGGGTTTAAAAGCTGCCTCATTTTGGGGAGCATACAACAGTGAAATTCTACAGCAATACCCAATTCTCTATGGTTTCAGCCCGTCGGTAATCCCTAAACCATCAGATTGGCATAATACCCATGTAACTGGCTATTGGTTTTTGGATTCAGCACCAGATTGGCAACCACCCTCAGCTTTGATGGAGTTTCTGGAAAATGGTTCACCTCCTATTTATATTGGGTTTGGGAGTATGAGTAATAAAAACCCGGAAGAGACTACCGCACTTGTTCTGGAAGCTCTGGAGCAAACTCAACAACGTGCCATTCTGCTCTCTGGTTGGGGTGGTTTGGGTACACAAAATTTACCCAATACAATTTTTCCGATAGATTCAATACCTCACTCCTGGCTATTTCCCCGTGTTGCAGCTGTTGTGCATCATGGTGGTGCGGGGACAACATCTGCTGGTCTTCGGGCTGGAATTCCGACAATTATTATTCCTTACTTTGGAGACCAAGGTTTTTGGGGAGAGCGTGTGGCTCAATTAGGGGTTGGAGTCAAACCAATTCCACGCAAACAACTCACAGCACAAAAACTTGCAGAAGCGATTCAACAGGTTTTGACAGATGCAGATATGCGTCAACGTGCAGCGAATCTAGGAGCAAGAATTCAAGCTGAAGAGGGAATTGCAGGTGCAGTTGCTGTGGTTGAAGAAATCAGAAAAAATGTTACATGTAGCTAAAATAAGTTATTCGTATTGTTTCCTTTCAATATTTACATGAATAGTAAATTTAACTGGATTGCTTTGTGTCTATGTTTACCAACTCTTTTATCCTGCACTATTTTGATAGCCAGCAAACCTAGCAACAGCGAAATCCCCAAAGTTAATCATAGGAAGACTTCTATGGAGGAACTAAAAATAGTTAGGAATCGTGAAGATTTGGCTAGTTTGAATGGCAAGAAAGTCAAACTTGTAGGATATTACACATCACAATCTAGTAAACCCACAGTTACAGGAAATCCAGATTTTCAAGGTGTTTATATCAAATCTCAAATTGTGCTGGAGGATGGTACAGTCATACATATTTTCCCATCCTGGAACAAACAATCATTGCGATCGCCCTCGGAAGTGCAAAAGTATAAGGGTAAAATTGTCCAAGGGATAGGAGTGGTTGAATTTGAAGTTGCGTCTATAATGAATTCCCAAACAAGGGAGTCCTTCATTAATTTGGAAGAATTCAAAGATAATTAAAATAAAAGCAATAGCGATGTGAAAGTAGCCACTCCCTACCTTCTGGGAACCTTACAGGAAACGGGAGTCTCGCACTACTTAACAGATTTCTAGAATAAATAAAGGTAATGAATGGCACAATACCTGATTACCCAACTCCAAGAACAATTAGCCCAAGCGGGTGATAGTAAAACTAAGGAATGGTGGGAAGCTTATCTCAAACATTCCCTACCTTTTCGCGGACTGAAATTACCCCAAGTTAGAGCAATATTACATTCCTGGGCAAAAACCGCCAATTTTTCCAGCCAACCAGTAACTCAACAATTTGATACAGCTATTGCTTTAATTCAAGAATCTTGGGGAGAGGATAAATTAGCGGGGATTCTCTTGCTACAAGAATTTTTGATCAAACACCGCTTGATTAATTGGGAATCGGATTTACCAAAATTCGCAACCTTATTCGATAAAGCTGATATCAAAGAGTGGAATACCTGCGATTGGTTTTGTGTCAAAGTTCTCAATCCCCTCATCAAACAGCAGGGAAAACCCTGTGCAGAGGCAATAATGCAATGGTGTGAAGCTGAAAATGTATGGCGTAAACGAGCATCAGTTGTTAGTTTCGTCAATATTGCCAAACATGGGGAAAGTAATTTTCCCGGTTTTAGCCAAATGTTGCTCCATACCTGTGGAGTAGTGGTTCAATCTTCAGAAAGGTTCGCGCAAACTGGTATGGGATGGGCTTTACGAGAATTGAGTTTGAGCAATAGGGATTTAGTCATTGACTTCATCAAAACTAATAGCATTTATTTTTCCAGCGAGGGGTTGCGCTATGGGATAGAAAAATTTCCACCCGATTTACAACAGCAACTCAAACAATATCGACAGGAAAAATTAAAATCTAAAAATAAGCCGAAATCAAACATCCCATGTCTTCCCTAGCACAAATCGAAGCATTTCTCCCTGTTTCCTTTACTATTACCACCTCTGGACAGCCAACCCCAGAACAGTTTGCAGATATCGCATCAGCAGGATATAGCCTAGTTATTAACCTAGCTACCCCCGCATCAACTGACTGGAATCCCGAAGAAAATAGCATTGTTGAAAATCTGGGAATGGAATATATCGGGATTCCCATCGACTGGGATAATCCTACCCTTAGCGATTTTGATGAACTTGCTGCAAAACTCAATAAGAATCCAGAGCGAAAAATCTGGGTACATTGTGCCAAAAATATGCGTGTCTCGGCAATGATGTACCTCTACCATCGACTTCACAGAGGTTACACAGAAGTTTCAGCCCGTCGCTATCTAGAACAGATTTGGCAACCAAATCAAATTTGGCAGAATTTTATCGATGCTGTGATGGAATTGCATGGGGAGTGATAGCTTGGAAGTCTGTAGTTGTAAAGAACCAATCTTAGTCATATCTAAATATTAACCAGTATGGACACCAGCAACAAAACCCAAGTTATAGCTAACGAGAAAAAACTTCTAGAAGCGATGAAAAGCAATAATTTAGAGCTTTTAGATCAGCTACTCCATGACGATTTACTCTTCAACGGACCCGATGGTAAAACAGCAACCAAAGCGATTGATATGGCAAATTACCGTTCGGGAAATATTAACCTGCATACAGTGGAATCAAGCGATTTAATCCTAAACGCGATTAATGACAATATTGTTGTTGCTGTCACAGTCGAAATTCAAGGAAACTATTTAGGGCAGGAAATCAACGGCAAATTCCGTTATCTGCGGGTTTGGCAGCGATTTGAAAATAATTGGCAAGTGATTGCAGGAAGCGTGGTTTCACTCCAGTGATAGCTCAAATATCACGCTTGCACCCATACTCTCAAAAATATTTGGGGAATTACCAGTCGCTTGTGTCCAATTTCAGGATATGTAATTACTATATTTATTCAGTTTGGACACCCAGTCCAGAACTTTTTAACCATTTGATAAAAATCTCATCCCGTCCATCTTTTGGCTCGACAAATTCATACACCCGTTCCCGTTTCCCCCTACTTCCCAATCGTCCCACATAGGACAAACTCAACCCCAATTTATCTAACAGGGTGTGAACAATTGCCATCGGAGTCATCCCCTCGGACACTGAAACCCCCAAGTAATTTTTGATAACGTACCGATTCTCAACGGCTACCTGTTTAAGTTTCAGCGTTGCAGCATCAGAACCGCGAAACATCACCCCAGGTGTCAGGAAATAGCGAATATTCATATCCTCCAAAATCAACACCTTAGCCAATAGGAGCGATCGATTAAAATCCGGCTTCCAAATCGCATTTTCCCCGGCTTCAATTTGCATCTTCGCAGTTGCTACATCGCGTTGGGGAAGTAGCTCTCGCCCCAAAGTCATGAAATAATGCAACCGCAATTGAGGATACCAACCATCGTCATCTCTCCAAACCAGTATAGTGGTCACTTCAACCCCATAACGTTGTTGCAGCAATGCTTTTCGCTCCTGATACCTCTCAATCTTCGTCTTATTTTTCTTGTCCTGCAACTTTTTTAGCCCAGACTCCGAGATATCCTCCGCATCTGCCACAGCTTTGTATTCATCCAGCTTTAATTCACGGGATATCAGCTTGACCTCTTCAAAAATCCCTTGACTTTCAACTTCGGGAATCTTCTGTGCATCGATAATTTCATAGCCATCTTCTTCCAAACCCTTCAAAACAAAATCCTGATAGTGATGCATTTGAGCATTGACAACACAAGCTCGTTTTGCCCAATTTTGCAGGGATTCGGGTTGAAATTTCTCATCAATGCAACTGTAATCTGCGTTATCGGCTTCGGAAAGTAAAGCTATATTCGCTCTTGTGGCTGCATGTTGACTAGAAAGAAGCGAGCCCATTGATGTAGAAGCGTTTCCCACAGTTCCAACTCCGCGACTTCTTACCCAAATATGGCGATCTAAATTTTCGCGTAATCTAGCTAACATTTGTCGGACAGAGTTTGCAGATTGCACTCCCTGAAAAATTCCCCATACTGCTTGAAAATGACCTTGAATATCAATCGATACTCCGGTTTCCAGACTTGGGGAAGCAATTACTAAGTCATACTCAGTGAGGATTTGGTTAAGATTGGCAATGCAACCGTAAGCAGGGTGATTAGGGTCAGAAACAGACTCACTATCGATTCGCAAAATCTTCAAATCTGGGAATTTGCGACGAAATCTTTCTTCTAATGCTTGAGTTCCCCACTTTGATTTTGCCTTCTGAGCAGAACAAAGTAGCAGATGGGAAGATGCAGTATAAGATTCGTCTTGTTCATTACTCTTGGACTCGTCCCCTGGAGTTAGAGTTTGTTTACTTGTAGCAATCGCTTTATCCAGTGATACGACTAAATCCTTGGGATTGGAGCCTTTGTAGGTGTAGCATTTGCCAGCTTTTGGTTGGTAATCGTTGACAATGATGAATGGTTTTACCTGAATCTCACCAGCCAAAGACAATAGGTACTCAACATCACAATCCGACACATCAGCACTAGCAAGATAAATCTTTCCTTCCGGACTACCTAATACATTTTGAATCAGTAGCTTGAGATTTTTTAATACGGCAACGCGACGTTTTGCGACTTCAGTTCCCGAATTGAGGAGATGCCAAAATACCTGGTCACACTCGTCGATGATTACTGTGTCATTGTGCCAATCATTGGGGTTGAATCGAGCTTGACTTTGATGATGTAGAGAATCGATACAGACTCCATAACCGAGCAAATCACCAGTTCCAGAATCGCGAACTTCCGTGACGTAATTCACTCCAAACCTCTTACATAACGCCTCTCCCAGTTGAATTCGATGGGTAATAATTAATACTCTACGATTGCGCTCGTGGGCTTTGGCAACTTCACCAACTAGCCATTGAGTTTTACCCGTTCC
>NZ_JAYGHN010000068.1:0-14370 GCF_034931845.1 Calothrix sp. UHCC 0171 | reverse complement strand
AACTCGATCAAACTGCTTTTATCTTTTACTAATCGAACAGGTAGAAAACTAAGGGTTTACATTCTTACGAACAAACTCAGCAATTATCTGTTTTTCCGCTTCGGGATTTGGCTCGCTATCCGCACATCATAATTTTAATGTTGGAGCATTGCCACTTGATTGACTCTGCTGAAATTTGCTTGGGCTTTGACCGGGGGCACCATTGTCTACGCCCTAACTTTTTGTTTGTGCCTTGCTTTGGTGTCCTGAATATAATCTAACACCAATTCCACCATTGACAACCTACTTTTAACCTAAATTAACGAGCGTTAAAATTTCGCAATATAAGACTCGGAGAGATTATTGTTAAGCTCCCTCTGGGAGAGCATTACAGTCTATTTATTGGTTTTGATTTTTACCTAAAAACTGAGACAATTAAATCAAGATTCCAGCGATCGCAGATGTAATAAATCCGGCTAACAAACCACCAATCATCGACTTTACCCCCATCCTCGCTAAATCATGCTGTCGGTTCGGTGCCATCCCGGTAATCCCACCAATCGTAATTCCAATCGATCCAATATTAGCAAAGTTGCATAAAGCATAGGTAGCAATAATAATCCCACGTTGGGAAATCTTATTTTGGGCAATTAGCTCTTTTAAATCTAAATAAGCAAGAAACTCATTTAAAATCGTTTTTTTACCTAACAATGTTCCCACCTGCATACAATCTTGCCAGGGCACACCCATCAGAAATGCCACAGGAGCCATGACAAAAGATAAAATCCACTCTAAGGATAACTGCGGTAAACCAATACGCGCACCAAACCAAGCAAATATGGCATTGACAACAGCCAGCAGCCCTAGGAAAGCAATAATCATAACTCCGACGTTTACCGCTAGTCTGACTCCATCAATTGCCCCCGTACTCGCCGCATCAACCGCATTGACATAGTTACTTTTGACACCCATTTTCACATTACCCGCAGTATCGGGAATTTCGGTTTCCGGGTATAGCAATTTTGACACTACTAATGCTGTTGGTGCAGTCATAAAAAACGCTGCGACTAAGTGTTCTGGAGGTGCGCCAAATGACAAGTAAGCTCCGAGAACACCACCTGCAACCGTTGCAAATCCGCCAGTCATGACCGCAAACAACTCCGATTGAGTCATATGTGCGACATAAGGCTTGACTATTAACGGTGATTCCGTGGGACCCAAAAATATATTTCCAGCCGTCGAAAGGGACTCTGCACCGGATGTTTTCATCGTTTTCATCATCACCCATGCCAATCCATTCACAACCACCTGCAAAATGCCGTAGTGGTACATGACGCTAATAAAGGATGAGAAAAAGATAATCGTCGGTAGTAACTGGAAAGCAAAAAAATGGTCTTTAAAGCTGTCACCAAAAACAAATTTTGCCCCCACATCTGAATATGACATGAAATTAGTGACAATATCCCCCAGGGATTTAAACACCTTTAACCCCCAAGGAGTTTTGAGAATGAGAATAGCCAAGGCGAATTCTAAACCCAACCCCCAGGCGATCGTCCGCCACTTAATAGCTCTACGGTTGACTGAAAGGGCATAACATATACCAATAAAAACTAGTATCCCCAATGTAGATATTGCACGTTCCATAATGATTCCAAAAAATGCACCGCTAAAACTTTAAGCTAAAAAGGATACAATGGCGATAAAAGTTTTTGTTGTATAATTTGTATCTAAATATTTGTTCCGTAATCCTTTTTCTAACTATGAGTTTGTCGATGTTGCTGAGAAATGGGAATTTGGATCAAAAATTTTGTGCCTTTTCCAGGGGCGGAAATACATTCTAATTTGCCGTGATGTTTTTGGGTGATGATTTGATAACTGATGGACATACCCATACCTGTACCTTTACCAACGGGTTTGGTTGTAAAAAATGGGTCAAAAATCTGCTTGCAAACATCTGCTGACATGCCGATTCCATTATCTGCGATCGCAATTTCTACCCACTGGCAATTAATTACAGTAGTCTTAATGGTAATAGTCGGTTGCTCATTGGCGATTTGTCTCAAACCATCAGCAAATGACTCTTCTAAGGCATCAATTGCATTGGCGAGAACATTCATAAAAACTTGGTTGAGTTGCCCAGCATAGCATTCCACAGGGGGTAACTGATGATAATTTTTGCTCAGATTTATTGTTGGAAAATTCGATTTCGGCTTTAGCCGATGTTGTAAAATTAGTAAAGTGCTTTCGATTCCTTCATGAATATCAACTAGTTTCATTTCCGCTTCATCTAAACGGGAGAAATTTCGCAGCGAGAGAACGATTTCTCGAATGCGTCCTGTACCTAATCTCATTGATGAGAGTATTTTACCTAAATCTTCTTCCAGAAAGATTAAATCTATATTTTGCAGATAATTTTCAATGACTAAATTTGCTTGGGGATATTCGCGTTGGTAAAGTTGCACTAAATTAAGTAAATCTTGAGTATAGTTATCTAAATAGTCAAGATTTCCATGAATAAAATTGACTGGATTATTAATTTCATGGGCAACTCCAGCTACCATTTGCCCCAAGCTTGACATCTTTTCCGATTGAATCATCTGTGCCTGGGTTTGTTGTAATTCTTGGAGAGTATTTTGCAGTTCTGCGGTACGTAATGCAACTCGATTTTCTAATTGGCTATTGGTTTCTGCTAAAGCAATAAATGACTCCTGCAATTGCTGTGACATGCGATTAAAGGCAAGATTCAAAATATGTACTTCATTAATACTTGAAGATTGGAGATTGTAATTAAATTTCCCAGATGTTAGAGCTTCCGCAGCCTGACTTAGTTTTAAAATTGGTTGAGTAATCCGATGAGAAGTATAAATTCCCACAGCGATCGCAATTACTAATGCTCCCAAACATAGGAATATAGTTATACGAGTATTGGCATGAATTTTTGCTATAAAATCAGATTCAGGTACAGCTACAACCACTAACCAATCTAAACCGTATTTATCTCGCCAAGGTTTCACCTGGACAAAGTGTTTTTCTCCATTTAAGGAAATGTTGATATTCTGTTTTTGATGAATATTTTCCAGGCGATGAAAGCGTTTTTTTAACTCAACAGCAACATTCCGAATGAGAGGATTAGGACTATCAGCAACGTTGTAGCGTTGAACTTGCTTATTTACCTGATGCAGAATCGGATAGTTACTCGAACTACCCATTAATTGTCCGTCGCGTTCAATAATAAATACTTGTCCAGAAGGACTAATTTGTAACTGACGCAGAAAATCGCTAATACTAGTTAGCATTAAATCGATACTGGAAACACCAATCAATTGACGATGCTTGTTATAGATTGGTGCAGCGACAGAAATCGCCACGTAATAGTCGAGTCCATTCCCACTGCTTGGTATCTTCCCTTCTGCAACTAATGCTTTTCCTGCCTCGGTGAATTGCAGGTTCAAATCCTCACTGATTTCCACCTTACCCCAAATCAGCTTTTCTATTTTAATCGCATCCTGATACCAAGATTCACTCTGAGAATCATAATCGTAGCTTTGTAAAAGCTGAGTGCGATTTCCCTTATCATCAGGGATGTAATCAAAAGCCTTACCTTTTCCTGCCAGGTTTTCGTAGAGTACCACATCAATTCCCTTAACCCAACGTCCGGCACCTGCTTCCCTGCCATCAGTTAAGCTATAGCCAATGTAGGTAATATTTTTAAAAGCTTTGAGTTGTCTCCAAAAATAACGTCCGCTAGCAATTGGATTATTAACATTTAACTCCTGATTGGAAATTGCATCTACATTAATTTGCGTTAATTGTATCGGTAGAGTTAAATATGACTCCAAATGATTGTCAACCTGTTTACTGGCTCTATCAATCAGTTGATTTGCAAACTCATGTACAGTCTGCTGTCCATTTTTCGCCGAAAGATATCCCACCAATCCCACAGCCGCAAAGATTTGTAACACAAAGGGAAAAATCAGAATTAGAGGTAAGCTGAGAGGTTTGTCTGACTTTTGAGGGTGCTTTTTGAGAATCTTCAACAGCATAACTGAGGATATTTTGGCATTAGTGCCACAGAATTGATCAATCTATAATTCCCATTAGATGTTTCAAAACATCATTTATTACATTTGTTCAGGATGTAAGCTCCTTTGTTACCTACCTTGTACACCGTAGGTAAACCAAGCAGATAGGTGTTTAATAATTTAAAGAGAGCGCACTGCACTCTCTTTACTAACTGGCAACTTGCTTCTGTTTTACTTTGTTGATGGTTCCGGTTTTGTTTGTTCGTTCTCTGGTTTTTTCACTTCAGGACACTTTTTCTTATCTTCCCGACATTCTTTGGCTAGTTTAATTACTGCTTTCGCTTTTTCCTGCATTTCTTGATGCTTGGCAACTCCTTCATAGGCGTAGCGATTATAACCCCCACTGGCAATCAAATCTTCGAGATAACGAACTCTCTCATTGCCTCCTGGGTGTGATGATGCCCAAGTTGGGGGAGCATTTTTTTGTTGTTGTTTTAGTGTCACCATCAGATTTCGTAAACCATCTGCTGCATAATTTGATGCTACAAGCAAGCGAGTTCCTAATACATCGGCTTGTCGCTCCATATCCCGACTGTAGCTTAATCCAAACAGTTGTCCAATCGTTCCACCTAAGGGTAAATATTGAGTGACATTAGAAATTAAGTTACCTTGAGTAACTAATTGGAACCCATGGGAGAGGACAACATGGGATAATTCATGACCGATTAATCCAGCCAGTTCAGCTTCAGATTTCGCTTTCGCGATCGCACCAGCATTAATAAATATTTTGCCACCAGGTAAGGCAAATGCATTTAAATCAGCTTCGGGAATCACAAAAAATTCATATTTAAATTCATTTCGTCCGGCGACTTTGGCAAGTTTCTGTCCAATCTCGTTAACATAGGCATTAACTTCTTCGTCTTTGACTAAATCAAGTTGTTTTCTCGCTTGTTTAGCAACAGACTCACCGATTGATTCTTCTCCTTGGAGGAGTAATATAGTCGAATCTAATGCCGAAAATGGACCCAAGAGACTACCTGTCACGGCATAACCCAAAGCACCCGTGATAATATTAGCGATCGCATTACCGCGAATTTCCCCTCGGATGTAGGATTTATAGCGTTTGAGATTGGTTTCTGCTAGTTTGGTAAACTCTGGTGCGAGGGGATCGTTTTGGTTGAGCATTGCGTATTGACGGGCAGCTAAGGCAGCTTCCATAAATTTTTTCTCATCAGCTAAAGCTGTCACCCTCGCCTTCACTAAATCTGGTTGATTTGGGTATAGTGTTGCAGCTCTTTCTAATACCTGTAAAGCTTCTTTTTTACGGTTGTAATTTGTTAAAGCTTCTGCATATTTAAGATGTCCCGGTATAAATTCTGGAACCTGTTTAACTAAGAGTTCTAAAGGAACTAAAGTTCGGGTTTCTAACTTAGAAAGAATTCCCGCTTCTGCTTCACGCCAGTATACTTTACCTGCTGGTGGTAATTGTGTGGCATCTGTAATCGCAGGTTGACGCTGTTCGCTATTACTATTTGTTAACTCTTTGAAAGGTTCCTTAACTTCACGGTAAATTTTTTCGGCTTCTGCAACATTTCCCGCCAAATATAATTTATCTGCTTCGATTAATTTTTGTTGACGGGCAATTTCTTCGGGAGTTGGGGCAGGTTCTTCGGCTTTATCGTCAGGTTTTTTCTTTTGATTCTCTTCTGTTTCCGGTTTTTTATTACTTTCCTGTTGATTCGGGGACTCAGGTTTTGTTGACTCCTCTGGTTTTTGATTATCTTTTGGTTTTATTGTTGGTAAATCATCTAAGTTAATTGATGTTTTTATATTTTGTTTATCCCGTCGATTATTTATCTCGCTTTCATCAACCGAGGTAAAAGTATCTTGGGGGTTATTGTCTCGGAAAACGGGATGGAAAACTTCCTGGGATGTTTCGATATTGGGTACAGTGCTTTCTGGTGCAACAGTTTCTTGGGCGGGAGAGATTAAAGGCTGCGTCAGAATCACTAAAACAGATGTTCCCAACGACAGTAAAAACCAGCTAGCACTTAAAAATATTGGTTTCCAGCGTCTTCTATTCATGCAGGTACTACCTATACACTCATGCTCTTTTTACACTTTAGGCGGAGAAAAGAAGCTTTGCCCATTTCCTACCAAAAGTTCATATCAGCACTAGGGAAAATATTAATTTTCTGATTTAAATACATAACTTCTGTGGATATTCTCAAAAATTTAGGTTGCGAAAAATGTAACCAATCACAATCTCCACTTAGGGAATGCCAAAGTAAGAAGATAAGACAGATTAATGATTTAAGACTAATTCAAAATAGTAAAGGCAGAAATCTTTTACTTGCTTTTACCAGATGATAGTGTATTGGATATATCTGATATGCTCAATACTTGCATTGGTGAGCAATTTGATTCCGGCTTAAGTTATTTAACAGTCTTGACTAAAACTAATTTTTTTGGCTTGAGGAGTGAGATTTTATGAATAAGCTCGTTTTGTCGAGTTCTCAAATGATGAATACTGGTAAAATTCATGCCAGAAGAGCTTGGAAAACTTTACCTATTGCCTTATTACTATGTGTCAGTTTTGCCCAACCGAGTTGGGCACAAGAAAAAGAACGAATGTTTAAAACGTTAACTGTGAGTGGACGAGGTGTAGAGTCGATCCCCACAACGCGATCGCAAGTTAATGTAGGTGTAGAAGTACAAGGTAAAGATGTCAAAAATGTCCAAGAGGAAGCAGCACGTCGTTCATCTGCTGTCGTGGAGTTGTTGAAGTCACGTAATGTCGAAAAGTTACAAACAACTGGAATTAATTTGAATCCGGTTTATAGCTACACCAATAATGTCCAGAAAATCACTGGTTATAGTGCAACAAATACTGTTAGCTTCCGTGTTGCCACTGAAAAGACAGGTACTCTACTCGATGATGTAGTCAAAGCAGGTGCAACTCGCATCGATAGTATTAGTTTTGCTGCAACTGATGAGGCGATTTCGCAAGCACAGAAACGAGCATTACAAAAGGCAACCCAAGATGCCAAATTACAAGCTGATGCTGTATTTGAAACTCTTGGCTTCAAAGCAAAAGAAGTCGTTAGCATTCAACTAAATGGCGCAAATACTCCACCTCCTCGCCCAATGCTGGAAGCTCGTAGCGCTGATGCCTTTAAAAATTCTGCTTCAACCCCTGTCGTGGGCGGAGAACAGGAGGTTGAAGCATCAGTGACGTTGCAGATTAGCTATTAAGCTATTAAGCTATTTAGTTATTTAGTTATTGATTAATAGGTAGTTGGTTATTACTTGTCGGTTGATAACCGCTACCTACCCAGAGTTCATCATTCAACACCAAGTTAATCAAATTAACCAATTAAAAATTATCCGAGTTGTAATCGTCCATGCCGCCCTTATTATCCCCCTTAGAGCCGAGTAAATCGAGCTGCTCTACATTGATAATGGGTTTAGTGCGATTTGTACCCGTATTCCGATCGCTCCAGGAATCAAATTTTAATGCCCCCTTAATGCCGATTAAGCTGCCTCTTTTGACATAATTTCCGGCAATTTCTGCGGTTTTTCCCCAAATCTCCAACTCAAACCAATCAGGCTCATCAGTTTTCGATGATCTTCTTCTGACTGCTAAAGTCAATCGACATTTAACCTTACCCGAATCAAAATACTTCATTTCTGGGTCGCCACCCACACGACCCACCAACGTGACAACATTTATACTCATGTGCGTTACCTTTCAGTACAAGCGTACTCTGAATCGATAACCCCCATCATAGCGAATTATCAAGAAAGAATACACAATAGTTTTTGTATGATTTATGAGGGGTTTAGCTGATTAATTATGACTTCTAGATTCTGTAGGTTGAAGTTCTGACTTTAATAATTGTAAAAACTGTGTTAAACCAATAACAAACCTATTGACATAGGAAAATTGGTAAAAATTACTCCCAGAATATGCGAAATCCTTACGGATATACCGATAGAGATGGAGAATATCAAAATGTAGAGACTGGAACTAAGTAAAGATTGCCAAAAGTTCTATGAAAAATAGCCTGGTTTACTAGACTCAGAGTCAAAAAAGTAATAGAATCCAGCACGATTCACTCTTACGGTCGCAGTCAAAAGTATCGCAAATGGGGGGCGTAGAAGCGCGTGGGTCTTTTTAATAAGTTTTCCTTGTCGCGGGATATGGGTATCGATTTGGGTACCGCGAACACCCTCGTTTACGTATCTGGTAAAGGCATTGTCCTCCAAGAACCATCGGTCGTTGCTATCGACCAAAACGAAAAAGTGGCGCTGGCTGTTGGAGAAGATGCCAAAAAAATGCTCGGTCGGACACCTGGAAATGTGGTTGCCCTCCGCCCCTTGCGTGATGGCGTAATCGCTGACTTTGATACCGCCGAGCTGATGTTAAAACACTTCATCCAGCGCGTGAACGAAGGGAAAACATTGGTTTTGCCAAGAATTGTCATTGGCATTCCTAGTGGGGTAACTGGTGTTGAGCGTCGGGCTGTTATGGATGCAGCCACACAAGCAGGGGCTAGAGAGGTATACCTCATTGATGAACCAGTTGCTGCCGCCATCGGTGCGGGGTTACCCGTTGCTGATCCAACAGGCAATATGATTATCGACATTGGTGGTGGTACTACTGAAGTCGCAGTTTTGAGTCTTCAAGGTACTGTGCTGAGTGAATCGGTACGTATCGCCGGAGATGAATTAACTGAGTCAATCATTCAGTATTTGAAGAAAGTTCATAACTTAGTGATTGGCGAACGTACTGCTGAAGATATCAAAATTCGTATCGGTTCGGCTTATCCCACAGTCGATGACGAAGAAGCGATTATGGAAGTACGGGGTTTACATTTGCTATCAGGTTTACCACGTACCGTGACCATCAAAGGTCCGGAGATTCGCGAAAGTATGTCGGAGCCGCTATCGGTAATTATTGAAGCCGTAAAGCGGACTTTGGAACGTACACCTCCCGAACTCGCATCCGATATTATCGACAGGGGTATTATGTTGGCTGGTGGTGGTGCATTACTCAAAGGTATTGATACCTTAATCAGCCATGAAACTGGTATTGTTACGCATATCGCATCAGACCCTTTAAGTTGTGTAGTTCTCGGTACTGGTCGTGTACTTGAAAACTTCAAACAACATGAACGGGTATTCAGTGCTCGTTCTCGAAATATGTAGGACAAAATGCAGTTAAAGGTATTGGATTCTTTTGAGAATCCAATGTCCTTTGCATTATAAATTTATAGTTTGTATAGTTGGTAAAAATTATATAAAAGGTATATATGTTTACAGCACGTTGGTGGGAGCGTAGAGGGTTGCAGATTGGTCTACTATGTTTGGCTGCTGGTACTACTATTGTATTACGGCAAACTCAGGGTTCGCTATTAATGGAAGCATATGAGGTTATTACCCGTCCACTTCAGATGTTACAAACTGGACCCACTAAAGAAGAACGGCTGCGCGATGCTCGAATTTTAGAATTAAAAACTCAAATTGCAGAATTACAATTCCAAAATCAAAAACTTAAACAAATTGTATCTTATACAGAAAAACAGGCAATTAAAGAACGTCCTGTAGTTGCTAGGGTTATTGGTCGTAGTGCTGATAATTGGTGGCAACAAGTTACCCTGAATCGTGGTACTTCGTCAGGTATTCAGGAAGGTGCGATCGTCAAAGCTGAAGGTGGTTTAGTTGGTCTTGTAGATCAGGTGACAGCTAATTCTAGTCGTGTTTTGTTAGTTAGCGACCTGAAAAGTCAGATCGGTGTCAATGTTAGCCAAAGTGGTGCTAAAGGGGTTTTGAAGGGTGATGGTTCCGCAGAAGCAGTGCTTGAGTTTTATGAGAAAGTACCGAATGCCAAAGTGGGCGATATGATTGCCACATCAAACTATAGTCAAAAATTCCCGGCAGGTGTAGCAATCGGTAAAATCAAATCTCTGGACTTGAAACGAGTACCAACATCGATCGCCAGAATTGAGCTTTCTCCACCGCTTCGTTCGCTAGATTGGGTAGAAATTTATCCCAAACCAGAAATTCAACAAGAAAAGGCTGAGGTAAATAATACTCAAGCCAAGTCAGAAGAACCCGCAAACTAGCTTCTCATAATTCCACCAAGACTATGAAAACCCTCACATTTTGGGGTAAAAGACGCAGCAAAACGCCTAAATCCTATTCGTCTTCACCCCCACGTAAATCAAAGCCACAACCGCGTAAATCGCCAACCACAGGGCTGTTTAACATCAAAATTAAACCGATCGCCAAGTGGAATCCTCGCACTCGTCAAATCGTGGATTACTCACTGATATTTTTCACGGTACTTTTGTGTTTGATGCTGCTACCAAACCGTTTACCTGGTATGGAATTGCTGGGAATTGGTCCAAATTGGTTACTAATTTGGGTTGTGGTTTGGAGTGTGAAGCGGAATGCTTGGCAGGGGGCTGTTGCGGGAATTATTTTAGGCTTCCTCCAAGATGCCATGACATATACTGAACCGACTCATGCCCTGAGCTTGGGTTTGGTTGGGTTCTTGACTGGGTTAATGCAAAAACAGCGATTTATTCAAGAGGATTTCATTTCTATTGCTCTAATTGTTTTTGCTATGTCTGCTTTTGGTGAAGCTATTTTTGCCTCGCAGCTGGTGATGGCTGGCGATCGCAATCCAACTGATATTTGGGCATATTATCAAAGGGTTGCTCTTGCTTCAGCTATCCTCAGTAGTCTTTGGGCTCCTGTGGTTTATTATCCCCTCAATCGCTGGTGGCAAAAGTTGAAGCTGGCGGAACAAAATTAAGTGATTTGTTAAGTAAGCGGTTGCTTCAGCTTTACATGGGGAATGCAAACCGCAATACCTACAAAGTAAGCTCGAATTACAGTCACCCGTAATCCTCCTTTGGGTGGATACGTTGTTCTTAATTGGCGATCGCATTAAACGCAAAAAAATACCCCATTGATTGGGGAAAGTAATTAAGCTCTAGTAAAATTAATATCCCCGACTTCAATAAAGCCAGGGATATTAAATTTAATTCATGATTTATTTACTTAACAATTCCCAAAACTTGTGAAGTTTCTACTGTCGCAATTTTGGGTGTTAACAATCCATTTGCATAAATTCCTGGACTAGTTTCTGCTATTTGTGTGTAGGATTGGCGAACTTGAGCATTAACTGCAACTGTTTTCACATCATACATTTGCATTGTTAATTTGGGATACAAGCCGATGCCAATTATTAAAACAATGAAACTAGCTGCAATGAATATTTCTCGTGGGCTAGCATCTCTATAAATAGCCTTGTTGGGCAGGATACAATCCGTACCAAAACAAACCGCCTCTTCGTCTTCTGGATTTTGCACCACAACATCACCAATATTACATGTGAGTTCTGCTCCAGTTCCGTAAAATACCTGTTTTAACATGGAGAGCAGGTAAATTGGGGTCAAAATTACTCCCACTGCGGCAAGGAATACTGTCACCGTGCAAAATGTCGAACTGTAGATATCGCTGGTTGTGAGACCGACAAATACCGATATTTCGCTGGCAAAACCGCTCATTCCGGGTAATGCTAGGGATGCCATTGCTCCAATTGTAAATAATGCGAACACTTTTGGCATTGCCTGACCAATCCCACCCATTTCATCCATTGCCATTGTGTGGGTGCGGTCATAGGTGACACCAGCAAGAAAGAATAATACTGATGCAATTAAGCCATGGGAAATCATCTGCAACATAGCACCATTAATGCCAATGTCGGTAAAGGATGCAATCCCTAGCAGTACAAAACCCATATGGGATACTGAAGAGTAGGCGAGACGACGTTTCATGTTTGTTTGGGCAAAGGAATTCAACGCGCCGTAGATAATATTAACTACACCTAAAATTGCCAGAATTGGTGCAAAGTATATATGTGCGTCAGATAGAAGTTCTAAATTTAGACGAATTAATCCATATCCACCCATTTTTAAGAGTACACCTGCCAACACCATCGACACGGGTGAAGAAGCTTCACCGTGGGCATCTGGTAGCCAAGTATGCATCGGGAAAATGGCAAGTTTGACACCAAAGGCAATTAATAATCCAGCATATAGGAATAGTTCTAAGGCAAGGGGGTAATCTTTAATCGTCAGTTTGGCAATATCAAATGTGACATCTCCACCACCGTAGAGTCCCATTCCCAAGGCAGCTATGAGGATAAAAATAGAAGCGGCTGCGGTATAAATAATAAATTTTGTGGCTGCGTAACGACGCTTTTGACCACCCCAAATATTAATAAGTAGATAAACGGGAACTAATTCGACTTCCCACATAATGAAAAATAGGAGCAAGTCTTGGGCGACAAAAACTCCTATTTGCGCGGCATATAACATTAACATTAGCGCGTAGAAAAGTTTGGGTCTGCGGTCAACTTGCCAAGCAGAGAAAATTGCCAGCGTTGTCACAAATCCAGCTAAAAGAACTAGAGGTGCTGATAAGCCATCGACAGAAACAGCCCAGTTCAAACCTAACTGAGGTATCCAAGCATAGTTTTCTGCGAGTTGGAAAGTAGCGCTACTGGGATCGTAATTCTTCCAAAAGGCGTAGCACATCAAAAGAAAATCTGCGATCGCCACACCTAATGCATACCATCGTACCTGTTTACCATCTTTGTCAGGTAATACTGGAATTAGTAAGGAAGCTACGGCAGGCAGCAGGATGATCGCAGTTAGCCAAGGAAATTGTTCTGCCATTGTTATTTCTGAGCAAAAATACTTATTTCTTTAATGAATCCATATTATCGCCTTTTCTCAACAATTGTTCATAATTATTTAGCGGGGTTAACAATAAGTAAAAAGACTCATTCTTATTTTCTTGGTTATCTATAGAGAAAATGAAAAAAAGCCCCCGCTTTTAACGGAGGCTCAATCAACGATTATCAGTGATGAAAAAAATCTAGAAAAATTTCCGAACTAGTCAAGTTCATTCATGAACATTACTGGTTCATTCTCACGATCAATACCTCTCTCGAAACCACCAGCAGCAGCACGAGCGCGTCCTGCGTGCCACAAGTGACCAACGAGGAAGAAGAATCCGAGTACGAAGTGAGAAGTTGACAGCCACGCACGAGGTGATACGTAGTTGAAGGAGTTGATTTCAGTTGCCACGCCACCTACAGAGTTCAAAGAACCCAGAGGAGCATGAGTCATGTACTCAGCAGCACGACGTGCTTGCCAAGGCTGAATATCATTCTTGATTTTATCTAAGTCAAGACCATTAGGTCCACGTAGTGGCTCTAACCAAGGACCTTTGAAGTCCCAGAAACGCATGGTTTCACCACCAAAGATGATTTCACCAGAAGGCGATCGCATCAAGTATTTACCCAAACCAGTGGGACCCTGTGCCGAACCGACGTTAGCACCTAAGCGTTGGTCACGGATTAAGAAGGTCAAAGCCTGTGCTTGCGAAGCTTCAGGACCAGTAGGACCAAAGAATTCGCTAGGATATACGGTGTTGTTGTACCAAACCATACAGGAAGCGATAAAGCCCATTAAGGACAAAGCGCCTAAGCTGTAGGAAAGATAAGCTTCACCAGACCAGATGAAGGCACGACGCGCCCAAGCAAAAGGCTTGGTGAGAATGTGCCAAATACCACCAGCGATACAGATGAGACCAACCCAAATGTGACCACCAACAACGTCTTCGAGGTTGCTAACGCTGACAATCCAACCTTCTCCACCGAAAGGAGATTTAGCTAAATAGCCAAAGATAATAGCAGGGTTCAATGTGGGGTTGGTAATAACGCGAACGTCGCCACCACCAGGTGCCCAGGTATCATACAAACCACCGAAGAACATTGCCTTCAACACCAATAGCAGCGCTCCACAACCAAGAATGATGAGGTGGAAGCCGATGATGTTGGTCATCTTGTTCTTGTCTTTCCAGTCGTAACCAAAGAAGGAAGAGTATTCTTCTAAAGTTTCAGGACCACGAACGGCGTGATAAATTCCACCAAATCCGAGAACGGCAGACGAGATTAAATGTAGTACGCCAACAACGAAGTAGGGGAAAGTGTCAAACACTTCACCGCCAGAACCAACACCCCAACCAAGGGCAGCGAGGTGAGGTAGCAAGATTAAACCTTGCTCGTACATTGGTTTTTCGGGAACAAAGTGCGCTACCTCAAATAAGGTCATTGCACCAGCCCAGAAAACTATCAAACCAGCATGGGCAACGTGTGCGCCCAAGAGTTTACCAGAAAGGTTGATTAAACGGGCGTTACCAGACCACCAGGCAAATCCGGTGGATTCTTGGTCGCGTCCACCCATTGATATAGAGCGATTAGAGAGCGTTACCACGTGGTAGTACC